>JAQBTY010000309.1 GCA_027624735.1 Pseudomonadota bacterium
GTTGCGGATCATCGGGACACAGACTACCCAACCCGTGCTTGGCCGCCAGATATCGGACGATGGCGTTTGATTCCCAAAGCACAAACCCGTCATCGTCGATGGTCGGCACTTTCCCGTTGGGGTTCATCGCCAGATAACCGGCGGTATCCGTGACGCCATGGGCGCCGCCCGCGTCGATGCATTGATGGACGACGCCGAGCTCCGCGACACACCACATGACTTTCTGCAGATTAAACGAATCCCGCCGTCCCCAGATCTTGAGCATTCTCACCTGTCCCCTGTTTGCGCATTGCCGCCACTCTCACCGGACCGATGCCGATGCAATGGGCTGGTGCACACGCCACCGGCGTGCTGTAGCATAAAATTGTACGGCGCCATCGATACAGAGCGCGATAGGGGAATACATACCATAGGGAGGAAAATCGACATGAAACTGACTGTAGTAAAATCATTCGTTGCCGCAACGGCTATGGCCGTGGGCGTCGCGCAAACCGCATCCGCCGACGCCATCACGGATTTTTATAAGGGCAAGCAGGTTAGCTTCAACGTGGGCGCCTCGGCCGGCGGCGGCTTTGGCATCTATGCCCGCATTTTTGCATCCCACTTCGGCAAATACGTTCCGGGCAAACCCACGATCGTCGTCCAGCACATGCAGGGCAGCGGCGGGGTCAAAGCGGCGAACTTTGTCTATAACGTCGCGCCCAAGGACGGCAGCGTCATTCACATGCCGGTCTCGTCGATCTGCGAGAACCAGCTGTTGCGGCCCAAGGGCGTCCGCTTCAACTGCGCCGATTTCAATTGGATCGGCTCTATCGCCGACATCCCGGTGGAGTTCGGCATCTGGCACACGGCGGGAATTAAAAGTGTCGAAGACGCCAAGAAAAAGAGCGTCAGCATCGGATCGCCCAGCGGACATTCGTTCCTCTATCGCGTGCCGAAAATGATGAACGAGCTGCTCGGCACCAAATTCAACATCATCATCGGCTACAAGGGATCGGGCGGCGTCGATCTCGCCATGGAACGGGGCGAAGTGGATGGGCGCGCGGTATCATGGGACAGCGCCATATCGCGCACCGGGCATTGGTACAAAGAGGGTAAGGTCAGGAGCATCGTGCAGGTCGGACCGAAACCCGTACCGGCGCTCACCAAACAGGGGGTGCCGCGCCTGATCGATTTGGTGAAAAGCAAGAAAGAGAAATCCATGGTGGAGTTTCTCTATTCCTTCATGCTGATCGGCCGCGCCGTCGTGGCGCCGCCGGGCGCGCCGCGGGCTCATGTCGCGGCCCTGTCCGCGGCCTTTGACCGGACGATGGAGGATAAGGCATTGAAAGAAGATCTCGCCAAACGCAAGATGCCGCTCAACCCGACGACGGGCGCGCAACTCCAGGCCTTCATCAACAGCATGAACGCGACACCCAAGGCACAGCTGGCGGAAATTCGCGCCGTGTTGCAGCCGCCGAAATCAAAGAAGACAAAGAAATAGGCCTTATCGAGCCAGTTCTGGGCGGCGCGGTTACGCATGACCGCGCCGCCTTTTTCTTTCAACGGGACAGGAGGATTGCAGCCGATGACCTATGACGGCATCGCTGGGCGCGTCGCGCTCGTCACCGGTGCGGCAAGCGGCATCGGTGAAGCCATTGCACATGCCTTGGGAAAAGAAGGGGCGCTGGTCGCCGTCACCGACCGTAACGGCGGTGGCGCGATAAAATCGGCGAACCATATCATCCAACGGGGCGGCGAGGCGATCCCCTGGACCATGGATATCAGCGTCCGGTCGGATGTTGCCGATACCGTGGCCCGGATAGAAGCCGACATGGGGCCCATCGACATGCTGGTCAATGTTGCGGGGCTGCGCGCGGTGTCACCCCTTGCTGAAATGGACCCCGATGTGTGGGAAGAGGTATTCGCCGTCAATGCACGGGGGACATTTCTTTGCCTGCAGGCCGTCATTCGAGGCATGATACCGCGCCGCCGCGGCGCGATCGTCACCATCGGGTCGCAGGGCTCGACGGTCGTCAGGCAGGACCGGGCGGCTTATGGCGCCTCTAAATCCGCCGGCGACTACACCACCAAATGCCTCGGGCTCGAAGTCGCGCGCTACGGCATCCGCTGCAATGTGGTTCATCCGGGCGTTACGGCAACCCCCCAATCGACGGCCAACTGGAAAGCGGGAAAGGGATCGGCGGCCACCCATATCGACGGCGATCTGGCAGAATTTCGCGTGCCGATCCCGCTTGGCAAGGTCGCGCAACCGGCCGACACAGCGAATATGGTGCTGTTTCTGCTGTCCGATCAGGCAGCGCACATCACCATGGCCGATATCCGCATCGATGGCGGATCGACCTTGATCCCCTGAGGGCAGGATGACTTCCGGAACCGGGCCGATATCGATACCTGCCCTGAAAACGAGCCGCCAGGCCAGATCGGCTGGGGGCGAGCCGAAAATACCACGGAAAAAAACTGATGGCCGCGACACGGTCTGATTTAACGTGGGTCAAGTGCGGTCGATTGCCACAAGATAATATGGCAAGCGGAAATTGAAGACAGAGGGACGGCATGGCTAATCCTTCCAATCCCGCTGAACACCATTTCGTCCATCGCATTGGCTGGTTGCGCGCCGCGGTGCTGGGCGCCAATGACGGCATCGTCTCGACCGCAAGCCTGATCGTCGGCGTTGCGGCGGCATCGAGCGATCGCAGCGGCATAATGATCGCGGGCGTCGCCGGACTGGTTGCCGGCGCGATGTCGATGGCGGCCGGCGAATATGTTTCGGTCAGTTCGCAATCCGATACGGAGCGGGCGGACCTTGAGACGGAACGGCAGGCGCTCCGGGATTCCCCGGATGTCGAGCGTGAAGAGTTGGCTCAAATTTACGTGAAACGGGGCGTCGATATCGAGTTGGCGCAACAGGTGGCGACCCAGCTTATGGAACATGATGATCTTGCGGCACATGCCCGTGACGAGTTGGGCATGTCGGAAACCGGCGCGGCTCGTCCGGTCCAGGCAGCCCTGACGTCGGCGGCGACGTTCTCGGTTGGCGCTATTCTTCCGTTGGCGGCGGCAGCGTTTGCGCCAGCCGCCCAAGTCATGCCGCTGGTATCGATAATTTCGCTGATCAGCCTTGCTTTATTGGGCGCAATATCGGCACGCGCGGGCGGCGCAGGCATGGCCAAGGCGGCTGTGCGCGTAACAGGCTGGGGCGCCCTCGCGATGGCATTAACCGCGGGGATTGGCGTTGTGTTTGGGATGGTGGTCTGACCCGGACATCAACCACCCTGTCATCATCGGCAAGGCGGAGTGGTTACGCGGCCTGTTCGAGCGTGACGGTCTGGACCAGCGGCATCACGAGACTGAAAACCGTCAAATCCTTGGTGGCTTCGAATTTCATCCGCTCGCCAGCCTCGGTTTCCGCCGCGCTGTAGCGGCCGATTTTCTTGCCGTCGGCAATTCCGGCGCCGTCGAGCACGAAAAACAGGGAAACGGATTGCTCCGAAGGGCCGATCCACTGGCAGCCCGCTTCGATCCGGACCATCTCAAACCGTGTCTGGCGTTCGGTGAAGATACCTAGGGACTTGCGGGTAATGCCGCGACTGCCGGTTGGCTGCCAGCCAAAATTCTTGGGATCGACAATCACCGGCTTTTCATAGCGGGGCTTGGGCAGATCCATTCTGCGGCCAAAACAGCGTTCCCACACCGCGCGGTAGGCATCTGTGCGGCGCGGCCCCTTTCCGGTGGTCCTGTGAAAATAGCCGTCTTCGAAATTGCCTTCGGCCAGCAACGATTTCTTGGCTTCGACAGCCTGATCGGCATCCATATAGCCGTACCCGCTGGCGCCGCCGAACTGGACGATCATGATGGTCCGTTCCTTGCCCGCGTCGTTGTAGGGACCATGGGTGGTGCCTTCCGGAAAATAGCCGATTTGCCCTTCACGGACCACCTGGTTGGGACTGATCCGCATATTGCCGTCGAGCACGAAGCGGACCTGGTCGAAATTATGCCGATGCCGCGGTGAGCCATAATCACCGGCGCTGTGCGACATGTTGAACAGGTAGTTTTCCGGTGCGCCTGTCCGGCCCTTGAGAAGTTGCTTGATCTTGAGTCCGCCGCCAGCCCGGATATGCAGCTTGTTCTGATGCCATTTGACGTTGGAGGTGTTTACGACGCGCATATCGGCTCTCTCCTATCTGAATAATTTGGCGACCATATTTCGGGCCGCATTGTCCGCTTACCCAATTGATATGGCAAGCACCTGTCAGCGCAGACCTTCCATGTCATGCGCCATGAGCCCCAGCCAGGTCCGGTAGATCGCGAGCCCGTTTTCGGCGCCGCTGGTGGCGGCGGCATAGTCTTCCTTGCTGATCACATGTTTTTGCGCCACCTCGAACAGCATGTTGGCGTGAACGATATCGACCTCCATGTGCTCCTTGTTGGAGGCCTGTTGCTTGAGCGGGATGTTAAGATCGCGCGCCATTTTGCGCCCGACGCGGGCCGCGATGCCGCCGCCTTTGATGATGCCGTCGGAATTGGCGATCTCCAGCATGCACGACGCCGATATGGCTTCGAGCCAGGGCGCGTGTTCGGCAAGATGGGACCAGGCGCTGGTGCAGATCCTGGTGCCGTCGCTCGGCGGTTTCTTGAAATCGGCCGGTTTCATGCCGACTACCGCGCCTTCCTTCATGCCGAGCACCCAGTGGTTGTCGACCCCGCGCACCTTGTCGCCGACCAGTTCCTCTTCTTCGTGGTGCCAGATATGCTGCTTGATGTCGAACGGCGCGCCGGCGCTGACCTGCGCCCAGCAACTCCGCCGGTTGAGATGAAAATACGACCGCTCAAAAATATAGTAGGCCGCCCGCTTTCGGGTCAGGGGGATCGACAGGAAATACTTGTATTCGCGGCTCTTGAAGGCGTCGTTGCCCAACTTGGACAGATCTTTAAACAGCCGGGCTACCTGCGGATTTTTCTGCGCCATTCTTACTCCCCCAAAAAAAGCCTCGTGGTGGCTTCATTAATTTTTTTTTCGTGGCGGTAAGGATCATTTCGCACCGGCGGTTTGTCAAGGCGGGTACCGCTGCAGGCCACTACCGTCCGGTTTAAATTCGTAAGGGGCTTTTCTTGCGCGTCAGACGACGCGCTTACCCCCCACCTAGCCTCCCCCTCAAGGGGGGAGGAATTAAATATCAATGGGTTACAAAAAAATATCCCCTCCCCCTCGATGGGGGAGGGTTAGGGTGGGGGTGATACGGCTC
>JAQBTY010000310.1 GCA_027624735.1 Pseudomonadota bacterium
GATCCTCACTTTTTTGCCCATACCCACAGATTCGCATCAAATCCGCCTTATGGGAATCATTCGTTTCGGGCGGAACACTAGCAGGAACTGCCCGCCAGCGTCGAACGGTTCGATCAAAAGCCGAAATAGGCCTGACGGATGTCGGCGTTGTCGGACAAATCATCGGTTCTGCCGGAAATTCTGATACGGCCGGTTTCGACGACGAAGGCGTGTTCCGCCAGATCGAAAGCCGTCATAACGTCCTGTTCGACCAGAAGGACGGAGATGCCTAACTTGTTGATTTCCGTCAGGGCATCGCAAAGACGGTCGACCGCGCGAGGCGCGAGGCCCAACGACAGCTCGTCGATCATCAGGAGTTTTGGGCGCGACATAATCCCCCTGCCTATGGCGCACATCTGCTGCTCGCCGCCCGACAGGGTTGTTGCATCCTGATTGTGGCGTTCTTTCAGGATCGGGAAGATCGAACAGATGAAATCGATCTCCTGCTCGATCACCTTGGCGGGTTCCCGACGCAGATAGGCGCCGAGTAAAAGATTGTCCCGGACGCTCAGCCCCTTGAACAAACGTCTTCCTTCGGGGACAAGGGCAATCCCCGCACCCAGCACTTCGTGCGGTTTGGCGCGCGTGATATCGGTGCCCTGAAATAGTATCTGCCCCGCCGTCGCGGGCACCAGTCCGGCAATTGTATTCAACAGCGTGGTCTTGCCGGCGCCGTTCGAACCGACGATACAGGTGATCTCACCCTCGGGTACGTCGATATCGATGTCCCACAATATCTGGACATCGCCATATCCCGAGGCCAGTCCCCGGACGGAAAAAAGAGGGTCAGACATTGGGCGCATACCGGCGTTGCCGTTCGGCGTATTTGGTTCCGAGATAGGCTTCTATGACCACCTCGTCCTCGATCACCTGTTTGGGGGTGCCCTGGCTGATCAATTCACCGTGGTGCAGGACGAAAATTTCGGTACAGAGATTGAGGACGACTTTCATGAGGTGCTCGATAATCATGATGGTCACGCCGCGTTTCGAGATCTGACGAATCAAATCCAGGGCCGCATCGATTTCCCCCGCGTTCAGCCCCGCATTAACCTCATCCAGTAAGAGAACGCGCGGATTCATGGCCAGGCTTTTGGCAAGCTCCAGCCGTTTACGGCTTGCCAGGGTCAACGACGCGGCGGGCGCCGACGCGAAACTGGTCAGACCGACAAAGTCCAGGTGCGTCATCGCTTCCTTGGCGGCTGTCTTACGGTCGCTCGCACCACCCGAAAACAGGGCGCCGGCGGTGACGTTTTCCAGGACCGTCATTTCCGGGAAGGGCTGAACGATCTGGAAGGTGCGGCACAGGCCACGCCGCGCCGCCTGATAGGGCATCTGGTCGGTGACGTTCTCACCCTGGAAGTAGATATCGCCCGCATCCGGGTGGTGGACGCCGGTCATAACGTTGACCAGCGTCGTCTTGCCGGCCCCGTTGGGCCCGATCAGCCCAATGATTTTGCCTGATTCAAGGCCGAAGCTGACATTGTTCAGCGCCATAATTCCGCCGAAGGATTTCGATACGCCGTCAATTCTGACCATCGGTTCAGCGGACATGAGGCGCCTCCGGCCGTCGCACGATACCGACCCTGCTCAGGAGGCCCCGATAGGATACGCCCAACAGCCCGCCGGGCAGGAAAAAGATCAGCACGACGATGACGATCCCCAGAATGGCCCGGTTGAGTTCCAGGAACTGGGCCCAGATCACCTCTTCCATGATTATGAAGGCGGTCGCGCCGAGTACGGGTCCAAGCACCGTGCCGACGCCGCCCAAAAGCGCCATGACCGGTACTTTCAGCGTCATCAGAATTTCGAAGGAATCAGTCGGGTCTATGTAGTTGGTCCAGGACGCGTAGACCGCGCCGACCGTGCCGCAAAAAGTCGCGGATAGAACGAAAGCCAGAATCTTGTAGGCGGCCGTGTTGATGCCCACCATCCCTGCGGCGTCTTCGTTCTGGCGGATACAGTGAAGCCCGAAGCCGATACGTGAGCGGGCAACCAGTTCCGCGACGACGAAAACGATCAGGGCGATTCCAAGCATGATGTAAAGAAACAACGCGCCGACATAATCGGGGCCGCCGGGCAGGATCGGTACATTCAGGCCGTCCCCGCCGCCGGTAAAACTGCTCCATGACGAAATGATGAGCCTTAAGACCTCGACACTGGCAATCGATCCGATGGCAAAATAATGGCCGCGAAGGCGCACAATTGCGTAGCCGAGGACCGCGGAAAACGCGGCAACGATCGCGGTCGCGACAAACCAGGCCAACACCATGGGCACGCCGTGGCGTTGGCTGAGGGCGCCCGCATAGGCGCCCAGTCCGAAGAACGCCGCGGTGGCAAAGGACGGGTAACCGGCGAATCCGCCAATAAAATTCCACGACAGGGCAAGCGTGGCATACATGCACACGAAGGTGGCGATACGGACAAAATAATTGTCGGAGATAAAGGGCAAAGCGACGATAACGACGATTCCGGCCGCGAGCAGCAGATAACGCCGCATTATTCGTACCCTTTCCGGCCCAGCAGACCTGTGGGTTTTACCAGCAGCAAAAATAGCATCAGGAGAAATCCTGTCGTCATCATGTGCTGGGGGCCGAGCCAGTGACCGGCGAAGCTTTCGATCAAACCGAGCGCCAGCCCTCCCACAAGCGCGCCAGGAACACCGCCCAGGCCGCCGATAACGCAGACGACGAACGCCTTGCCGAGAAACAGCGGTATCAGGTTGGGTGTGACCGGGAAAATAACCGCCAGCAGGGCGCCTGAGGCGCCGGCCATGAAGGCGCCGATGCCAAATGTTATGGCGTATATATGGTTGACGCGGATACCCATGAGCCGGGCCGCATCACGGTCCATGCGCACGGCGACGATGGCCCGCCCGACGCGCGATGTTCGCAGCAGCAGGAACAGCAACCCGGTCAGCAGGAACGCGAGACCGAACGACGTGATGCGATCCACCGGCATCAGAATGCCACCGAGATCCATCTGGCCCAGATCGAGGGTAATCCGCCTGGGGGTCGCCGACCACACCACGGTAATGAAGTTGTAGATAATCATGTCGAGCCCGAAGGTCAGCGTCAGCGTGGTCAGAACTGGCGCCGAAATGACGTGGTTGATGATGCCGCGCTGCAGGATATAGCCAAAACCGAACAAAAGTGCACCGGCCACCGGCATCATTACATAGGGATGCAGACCCAGATGGGCGAAGGCAAAATACGCTATATAGCCGCCGAGTATGATGAACGAGCCGTGCATCATGTTGATGATGTTCAGCACGCCCCACACGAGCGAAAATCCAACCGCGATACAGGCGTACAGACCGCCCAGAATGATCCCGTTAGCCAGGACCTGTATTATTTCCATACCTAAATCGAACTCTTAACTATCACCGGCTTCTTGCAATCGAGTCCAGCTGCGGGATGTGGATTCTGTTTGAAGAATTTTGCATCTTCGGACGCGCCGTCGGTCGACGCGTCCGAAGATTGAGAGAGCCCGGATTAGTTTTTGGGAACCGAAATCATTTTCGCCTGCATAATATTCGCGGGCGCCAGAACGACGGGTTTGCCGTGCTGGATCTGGATAATCGGAAGTTCGCGGGCCTGGTTCATGCCGTTCGCACCGAATTTGATCGGTCCGTAGAAAGTCACAATATCGATCTTGGCCAAGGCGTCGCGTACCTTCTCCTTGTCCTTTGAACCGGCATTTTCGATCGCTTGCTGCAAGACAGCCAATGCCGCGGCCGATGAGGCGTGGACATAATCCGGATCGTGTCCTTCACGGGCGCGGAATTCCTTGGTGAATGCAGCGGTGCTACCGAAGACGTCGTTGGATTTATACTGGGTCGCATGGTGCCACCAGGACGCGCTGGTCAGGCCTTCCGCCAGCTTGCCGACACTATCGACAAACTCCTTGTAGGCCGGTCCGGTGATCATGGTGACGATTGGCGCATGCAGCCCCTGATCGGCCATTTGCTTCCGGACCAGGATAAGATCCTGAGTATAGCCGGTAACATAGATCCAGTCGGGCTTCAGCGATTTCATTTTCGAGACCGCGGAGGCGTGATCGAGGGTGCCGACCGGATAAAGCTGGTCATAGACCACTTGATAGCCGTATTTTTTAGAATCCTTGGCCAGCGCCTTCGCCATGGATTTCGGGAAAACGTCGTTGCGGCCGAGGATCGCGACCCGTGTCGCGTTAGGCATGGACTTCTTGAAATGCTTGAACATGGCATCGGTCAACCCGGTGTTCGGCGCAAGGGTTCCGAACAAATTCTTGAAGCCCTGATTGTAGACCGACACGGACGACGATACCGATGCCATGACCGGCACGCCATATCGCGCAGCGACGGCGGCTACGATTTTGGTGTGGCCGGAACCGAACGGCGCCATCAGAAAATCAATCTTGTCGCGGGTGATCATCTTCTCCACCAGCTGCTGCGCCCGCTTACCATCGGTCTGATAATCGTACTCGACCAGCTCGACCTTCATGCGTTTCTTGCCGACTTTAATGCCGCCCGCTTTGTTGACCCGTTTTAGCCACATGTCATATGCGATTTTCTGCTTGCGGCCTTCATCGGCCAGGCCGCCGGTCAGGGCCAGCGGCGTGCCGATCTTGATAATATCCGCTGCAAGAGCTTTTCCAGTTGGCGCAAGCAAAACGGCAGCAGCCGTCGCTCCGACACCGGCGGCGATGAACGTCCTTCTGATAAATCTTTTAGTCATGGCGTTTGACGTCTCCATTTCAAATGTTTGATTTTGGTTTTTCGTATCTCAAAAATTTATGAGAACGTTTTGAACAGGCTCCGGTCTTCTCTGGTTGGCTAGCCGGATGACCTCAACTGGTTTCCTCTCTGTATTGGGCAACGCGCCCTACTTCCATGTGGCGCTTGCCCCTTGCCTCGAAAAGTGCGGGATCGGCGGGCAGGCCGTGCCCGTTCGCCAGGGGAAAGCGCGGATGGACCACGCGTGATCCCTTCCTCGACCTCACACCAGGTGCGAAACATTTGTGGATTTAGGGGATAGACACCCTTGACCAGGGCATCGTCCGGCAATGAGGGGAATAGGGGCATAGGCTACTTCCGCGTTACGGTTTCAAAGGACGGTTTCAAAGGAATGACCCCGGCTAGTAGTCTGTATCATCTAAAGCACAGGGTATAGGTTTTTCAGTTTGATGCGGGCGTCTTGTGTTGTGAAGCGCCAATTGG
>JAQBTY010000311.1 GCA_027624735.1 Pseudomonadota bacterium
CTGGAACTGCAAGACAGCCCGCCAGACCGCTCAAGCCGCCTGATCGCGGTACTCACCGGATGCTTACGCAGGAGCCTTCCCCAGAGCCGATTAAAAAATTAGAGACATCAACGGCCAATTTGGCGCGTTGTACCGGGGGGGAACCGGGAGTTTGGGCGGGGTTTGAACCCCGCCCTCTCTTATCTTATTCCGTAGATTTTCCGCGGCGTGCGCCGGCGGGGCTAAAGCAGGCCTTTATCCAGAAAACTTACCGTGCCGCTTTTGGCCACGATGATGTGATCGTGAAGCGCGATATTCACGCCTTTGGCCGCGTCGCGAATAGATTTGGTCATCTGGATATCGGCCTGCGACGGGGTCGGGTTTCCCGATGGATGGTTGTGAACCAGGATGATGGCGCTGGCGCTGAGTTCGAGCGCGCGTTTTACGACTTCGCGCGGGTATATTGGCGTATGGTTGACGGTGCCGTGCTGCTGCTCTTCATCGGCAATCAGCATATTTTTCACATCGAGAAACAAGATACGAAAATGTTCGGTTTTTTCATGTGCCATGCCGATACGCAGATAGTCGAGCAATTTGTCCCAGGATGACAGGATCGGCTGGTTCATCACCTCTTCGCGGGCCAGCCGTTCGGCGGCATCGGCGATTGCCAGAAACATCACAGCCCCCGCTTCGCCCATGCCCTTGACGTCGACCAGCGCGGCGGCATCCGCCCGGAGCACCCCCCGATACGATCCAAATTGCGCGATCAGCGCCTTTGCAATCGGTTTGGTGTCGCGCCGCGGGATGGCCTGAAACAGCAACAGTTCGAGCATTTCGTAATCGGCCAGCGCGCCCGGTCCCGCAGTCAGAAAGCGATGCCGCAATCTTTCCCGATGACCGGCCGTGTCCGGTTTTTTTTCACGAGATCTGTCGTCGTTCGGCGGGGACATGGGCTGCGGCCCCTGGGGCGCTTCAAATATTATAGGGCGGGCAGTTTAGTCCCGCTGGCGACTGCGTAAAAATTTCATACCCGTCAGCGGTCACCGCGATGGAGTGTTCGAACTGGGCGGAAAGAGAACGGTCCTTGGTCACCGCGGTCCAGCCGTCCGCAAGAATCTTGGTTTCAGACCTGCCGGCATTGATCATCGGCTCGATGGTGAAGAACATTCCTTCCCGGAGTTCCTGGCCTTCGTGGGGCGTGCCGTAATGAAGGATGCTGGGAGGCGCATGGAACACCTTGCCTAACCCGTGACCGCAAAAATCCCGGACCACCGAAAACCGGTTTTCTTCCGCATAGCTTTGGATAGCGTGCCCAATATCGCCTAATGTCGCCCCGGGCCGGACCACCGAAATCCCTCGCATGAGCGATTCATAAGTAATTTCGATCAGGCGCCTGGCCTTGATGCTGATTTTGCCGACCGGGTACATACGGCTTGAATCGCCATGCCACCCGTCGACGATGGGTGTGACATCGATATTGATGATATCGCCGTCGCGCAGCACCTTATCACCGGGAATGCCGTGGCAGACCACGTGATTGATCGACGTGCAGATGGATTTCGGGAAACCCCGATAGTTCAATGGCGCCGGAATGGCGCCGCGCTCGACCGTGAAATCATGACACAATCTGTCAAGTTCGCCAGTCGTGACATCGGGTTTTACATAGGGTGTTATAAAATCAAGAATTTCCGCCGCCAGCCGACCCGCCGTGCGCATGGATTCGAATTCTTCAGACTTGTGAATTGTAATCAACTGAGTTGGTGCCCGATTTCTTGCAAATAGATAGTCGTTAATCTGTTTCCAGCGGCGGTTGCCCGCTGCTGCGCGTATGTCACGTTGACACTTTCGTGCATGACACGAAATTCCACAGGGTTCAAGGCTACAGTCACGGAACCCCAGGAACGGTTAATATGGGGTTTCCGGTGCCCGTAATCCATCCCTGTGACCGGGTCGGCTGCTCACAGATCGGTCGCCAATGGCCGGTCGACCAGGATTTCGGTTTGCGTCAGCCGGCAGGCATAGCAGATCGCCTCTACCCCTTGTTCGAGCGCCTGTGCCAGGGCATACGCGTAGGCCGGGTCGATATCGGCTGCGATGGAAAAGACGCTGCAATCCTCCCGCTGCACCAGATAGAGCATCACCGCCCGTGATCCGGCGGCGACCATGTCGGAAAGCTCGGCCAGATGCTTGGCGCCGCGCGCCGTGACCGCGTCGGGAAACTCGGCCCTGTCGCCGCGCTTTAGCGTCACGCTTTTTATTTCGACATAGCGGTCCGGGCGCGCCGCGTCGGTCAGCAGTATATCGATCCGCGAATTCCTGCCATAGCGGACTTCACGCCGCAATCCGCCATAACCGGCCAGTTCCGGGATACTGCCGGCTTCGATTGCTTCGGCGACCAGCCTGTTGGGATGCATGGTGTTGATCCCCACCAGCCCCGTCGCCATCGCGCACCAGCTCCCAGCTATATTTCAACTTGCGTTTGGGGTTGTCGGATTTGGAAAGCCATACTTCCATGCCGGCTTCATTCAGCCCCAGCATGGAGCCGGAATTGGCGATATGGGCGGTGATTTCCTCGCCATTTTCCAGGATCACGTCGGCCAGAAACCGCTTGTAGCGTTTTACCAGGGTGCCGCGGCACAGTGGGGAGGAGAATTGCATGGACGGAGCATATTGCCGGCTTGTTCTCCCTGCAACGCGCTGGCAGCTTTTGTCAGGCTCGGCTATATAAGACGCCAGGGAAATAGGAGGCTTTATGTCAGAAGAAAAATCGGTTACTGCGTGTCTGATCCTGATCGGCAACGAAATTCTTTCCGGCCGGACGCAGGACAAGAACCTCGCCTATATCGCAAAGGGGTTGAACGAGCTTGGCGTGCAGTTGCGTGAGGTTCGGGTGATCCCCGACATCCGCAAGACCATTGTCGATACGCTCAATGAATGCCGCGCCGCCTTCGACTATGTTTTCACCACCGGCGGTATCGGCCCGACCCATGACGATATTACGTCGGAATGCGTGGCCGAGGCGTTTGGTGTCGGCATGTATCGCGATCCCGACACGGTCGAACTTCTGACACGGCGGACCGAGGAGCGCGGCCAGAAAATGAATGAAGCGCGGCTGCGCATGGCGACTTTTCCGGAAGGCTCGGATCTGCTGAAAAACGAGATCAGCGCAGCACCTGGCTATCGCATCGAAAATGTTTTCGTCATGGCGGGCGTGCCGCGCATCATGCAGTCGATGTTTGAGGAAGCGAAACCGCACATCACCGGCGGCAGCCGCATGCTTGCGCGGGGCCTTGCGGTGGATCTTGGCGAGGGGAACATCGCCGAGGGTCTGGCGCTGGTTCAGGCGCGCTATCGCGATATCGATATCGGCAGCTACCCGCAGATGCGGGAAGGGGGCGGCTTCCGGGGGTCCATCGTATTGCGGGGCACTGACGCGGCTGTGCTGGATCGGGCCCATGCGGAGATCATGCAGATCATGCGGGATCTGGGGGGCAACCCGGTGGAAGAATATCCGGATAAGGCCCAGGCCTCGGCCGAGCCGGAAAGTTAAGCCCTATGAGCTGGATATCCATCGTCCTCGGATTTGTGCTGGGGGCGGGGGCGCTGTTGGGTTTTACAGGTTTTCGCACGCTGATGAACAAGACGCTCGACGAGACGGCTCGCAGGCGCGGTTATTGGCCGCTCAATGGCGGGCTCGTCCTGATGGCGGTTTCGGTCTATTTCATGCTTCAGTTCAAGGCCGTATAGGGTCCGTCCGTTTGTACATGGCCGCGGCGCGCTCATGATTCCGGCGCTGGAAGAAGGGCCGCGTCGGGAGTATAGGTAGACGTCCGCCGGTTTCCGCGGCCTTACCGCATCACGTTTGGATCGATAGGAACACCGCCCCATGGCGCGATTCGGCAATCTGCAAAGCATCACGGCGGCGCTTAAACAACGCAATTTCGCCTGGTATATAAGTGGCGGGTCGATCGCGCTATTTGGCATCTGGGCGCAACGCCTCACCATCGGGCAACTGACGTGGGATCTCACCGGTTCGCCGGCCTGGATCGGGTTCATGGCTTTTGCCGATCTGTTCCCGACGGTTCTCTTGACCCCCCTTGCCGGTGTCGTCGCCGACCGGGTTGACCGGCGAAAAATGTCCATCGTCACTCAGTCGCTCGGCATGTTGCAGGCGTTCGCGCTGGCCGCCCTGACGTTTTCCGGTCTGGTCAACAAATGGTCTCTGCTTGGGCTGACGTTCTTCATCGGCGTGGTGTGGGCTTTCAACACGGCGGCGCGGCTTTCGATGGTCCCCAATCTGATGGAGCCGGAGCATGTTTCTTCGGCGGTCGCGCTCGATTCAGCGGTTTTCAATATCGCGCGTTTCATCGGCCCGGCGTTCGCCAGCTATCTTTATGTCGCGGTGGGCGCCCAATGGTCGTTCATGCTCAACGGCTTTACCTTCGCGATTTTTGTTTTCGCCTTATACAAAATCCGCATGCTGCGTGATGAACGGGGAGGTGTCGCCAAAGGGAGTGTGTTCTCGCAAGCCGCGGACGGTATCCGCTATGCGGCGCGGCATCCCGGCATCGGGCCCATTCTTCTCGTCGTTATCGCGCTCGCGCTTGGCGTCAAGCCGGTGCTGGAATTGCTGCCGGCGGTTAACGGCGCGGTTTACAAGCTGGACGCCACAGGGCTGGGCTGGATGATGTCGGTTTCCGCGATCGGCGCCATCCTGGGCTCCTTCTGGCTGGCCCAGCGCGGCACCCCGGTTGGATTGACGCGATACGTCATCGGGACTTTGCTGGTCGGCGCCCTGAGCCTTTTTGGCTTTACCGCCACCGACAATTATGTGCTGGGGTTGGTCGGGGTGTTCTTTCTGGGCGCGGCGGTGGTGATAGGCGGCACGGGAACCCAGGCCCTTATGCAGAATGCGGTGGATGGCGCCATGCGGGGCCGCGTCATGAGCCTCTATGGCATGATCTACCGCGGGGTTCCCGCCATCGGCGCCTTGGCCGTAGGGGGGGCCGCGGAGTATATCGGCCTGCAAGGCGCGATAGCCGGCGGCGGAATCGTCTGCATCGGCGCGCTCATCTGGGTGTTCGGCCGGCGGAAATCGGTGATAAAGGCCCTCGAAGGAAATCTGTCTGTTTAGCGCCCGGTCTCCGCCCGTGAATTACGGCCTGGCGGCGGGTAAGGGACGGGCGCCGCCTGAGCCGAAAACGCCATAAATCTCGATCTGATTCTTGCCGCGCGGCACACTTACGCATAGGG
>JAQBTY010000312.1 GCA_027624735.1 Pseudomonadota bacterium
GGCGGCACAGATTTATGCCGATGTTGCAACGCCGCTGAATTTTTCGGAATCCTTGCACGCCGGCAATCCAAGGTTCGCTACCTGGAAGCGGATCACGGACATCCTGTCTCACCTCGACCCGAGTGCCCCGCGTTCTCACCTGGCCGCGAACGCTCTTGCGGCCTGCTACGCGAAAAAGCAGATCGGATGCCCTGAAGATGCGGAAACAGCGTTCGCCGCCTGGACACGGGCCGACGGGCACCTGTCGGGGGCGGCGGCATGATCGAACCCGCCCGGCTTCTTCACAACATGTCGGCACCGCCCAGGTCCGTCGTCAGCTATACGGGGCTTGCCAACGCCGAGAGAGCCGCTGGATCGGGTGTCAGTGGCGGCAGGGCCGCCCGTGACGGGGTGTTCGGGACGTTCATCATGTTCCGGTTGCCCGACGCCCTGCGCCGGCGTGGGCCAGGGTCCATCCTGAAACATCTGGGCGTGGACCCGGGCGCGGCGCCCGGGAAGACCCTTCTCGGCCTGATCGAAGCACGGGCACAGGAACTTGCCCTTCCGGACGCCTGCGTGATCGTTCCTTCCAGAGGGGACTATCCCTGTCCCTGGCCGGATCCACTGGCCGCCCTCGCTATTATCACCAAATCCTCTGCCAGCATCTGGCTCCGCAGCAAGTCACCCCGTCTTTCCACCATTCAGAAAACCTCGGCGATATCGCTTCTCGTGCCGCCGGTATTCGCCGATCAAATGGAGATATTGTCAGAATGAACGCCATCGAAGAGCAGATTCTCGATTGTTTCCCGAGCGGCAGCTACGCGCTGTCGGCATTGCTTCGTCTCATGGACATTGTCGAAAGTGAGGAGGTTCCGACCGCCGCGGTGGAATGCCGTATTCAGCCGCGCCTCCGGATCAACCCCCGCTTCGTCAGCCGCCATGCGAACACGCCCGAGCGGCTTCTCATGCTGGTGATGCATGAGCTGCATCACGTTTTGCTCGGGCACACCACGTTGTTCAAAACGGTGACGAAGACCGACAACTTCGTGTTCGACTGTGTGATCAACGCGCTGATCTCGAGGATGTTCCCGCATGCCGACCATCTGGCATTCCTGACCGACTACTATTCGGACAAGAAATTTCCCGAGTGCCTCCTCCGTCCCCCCTCGAGGTGGAACGGTAAAACGGTCAGGCGTCTGCCAGCGGCTATTCGGGACCTTCCTGAAAATCATCGGGCGGAAGTCGAGGAAGTGTACCGGAGCCTTTATTCGGAGACCGGGATCACCTACCAGGAAATTCACGACATCCTGCCCCGGCTGCTGGATGGCGAGGGCATTGCCGTTGTGCCACTCCTCGGAGGGCACGAAAAAAATGGCGCGACAAAGGGCGGGCTGGATCAACGTTCCCCGGTATTGTTCGACATCGTTCGAAGCATCGTCGAGGAATGGCCGCAACCGCCAGATCCAATTTGTGGACGGTCGCTGGCAGACATTATCAATCACGACACGATTTTCCCACGCTCCGTGCCAAACAATCGGTCGATCCTGCGAAAGCTCCTGAGAAAGATTGGCGACAGGATGGCCAACGGCCGGGTTCGTCGCCCGGGCGACGACAGGATGGTCACACCGACCCCCGTACCGCTCCTCGACCGGCGCTCGATTGTGCTGCGCGCCCTGGGCTCGGAGCCTTTATTTTATTCCGGATCGATTGTCCTCCGGCGGCGGATACCATCGGGTGACCGTGTCCACGTCTATGTCGATGTGTCGGGAAGCATGGGCGGCATCAAGGACGCTATTTATGGCGCCCTGATTGACTGCCGGGAGTGGGTACACCCCTCCGTCCATCTGTTTTCGAATTCAGTGTCCGACGTCAGCCATGAGGATATTCGCAAGGGTATCGTCAAAACGACGGGCGGAACGGATTCCGCCTGCATAGCCAGACATATGAAGGTCCATAACGTGCGTCGCGCCTGCATCATCACCGATGGCTGGGTGGGCGAGCCCCGCGGCGGGCATCGCGCGACGATGTCGAAAGCCAGACTGGGCGTGGCTTACGCCGGACAACCCTTCAACACGGAAGATCTCTCCGCCGTCGCCAATCACGTCGTAACCCTGAACCTATGAGGAAAAAACCATGAGCAAGATCACCTGCAGCGCCGAGTTCGTATTCCCGGGACATCCGGACAAGCTATCTGATGCCATCGCGGACGCCCTCGTCCAGGAAGCCTCGCGTCGTGAAAAACGGGCCCTGGTCGGCGTCGAGGTCGCCGTGCATCGCAACAGCGTCTTCATAACTGGACGGATTGGCTGTAATGGTGCCGATGAGATCGTCATCGCCGACATTGTCCGGGACGTCTATCGCTCGGCCGGATATGGCGGTGACTGGGGACCTGCCCCTGACTACCTGAGTATTCACACGGACCTGTGCCTCGGCCCCCTCGAGGACGGTGAGGCAGAGTTCCGATCGCTGGCTGACGACCAGAGCATCTGCACGGGCTATGCGACAGCGGTTGCGGAAACCAATCATCTTCCTGTCGAACACTGGCTTGCAAACAGGCTCGGGCGCCGTCTTGCCATGCTTCGGACCGACGTGCCGGATCTCGGGCTGGGCCCTGACGGAAAAGTCATCGTCATTGTCGAAATCGAGGACGACCGATACCGCCTCGAGGGGTTTAGTTGTTCGCTTCAGCAGAAATCAACATCGGACGATCTGGCCCTGCACCGGGCGGTTCGGGTTACCCTGGAAGAGGAACTGAAAAGACTGTCGGAAGTTTGCCCCCGTCTTGCTCCCGACGTTCCGAGAGAACTGTCCGTCAACGGCGCTGGAACATTCGAGGTGGGTGGCCCCGAAGGAGATAACGGGCTTTCGGGCAAGAAGCTGGTGGTTGATGCCTACGGCCCGCGGGTTCCGATCGGCGGCGGCGCGCTGTCCGGGAAGGATTTCTTCAAAGTCGATCGTGCCGGTGCGTTGCATGCGCGGCGCATCGCGAAGGCTGTCGTCGTCACAGGAGTGGCCAGCGAGGCACTGGTCAGGATTGGCTGGTTCCCGGGCGACAGGTCGGCGCGGCTTTTGTCGATCGAAGCTGAAGGCGGGCGGTCGATTGATACCGGGCCGTGGCAGGATCTCTTCGATCTGACGCTGGAGGCATCGGGCGAACATTGGACGAATGCGGCAGATCTGGTGGATGTGGCCAGATACGGGCATTTTACCGAGGCCGATCGGCCATGGGAGAAGGTCTGGATCTCGCCCGCTGCGGTTACCGTCGTTCCTCTATGTTACCGAGATAGACAGACAGCAAACGTTTATTCAGCGGAAAGGGCTTCGATCTGAATTTCCTGTTACGCCGAAAAGTCGGCCGATTCATTTCCTCACGGTTTCACCTCCGTCGCGACCAAATTACGGCGCGCTGGGCGCAGACGGTTAGCGCACCGAAGGTGCAAGCATTAATCGGCTTCCTTTGATGCGGAATAATACCAAGACTACGCTTTCACTACCGGGATACTTTTCCACTCGGTCGTATACCGCGGCGACCGGTATGCACTGTTCGACCGCCACCCGTATGGTTGCCCAGTTGTACCAAAGTTGATAGCCCCTGGCCCCTGCTGACGATTGATCTGGTCGAACGCTTCGATCAGTTTGTCATCCTTTGGATCAGGACGGTCGAATAGTGACTGGGCAACATGGTCGGCGTCATCAAGGTCGAGGAGCATCACCCCGGCTTTCTTGTACTTAAATCCCTCTCGGTAGATTTCCTTCAGGCCTCGGATTACGGCACGAACGATATGTTTGGTATTATTGGTGGCAAAGGGCAGTTCCACCGATTGAAGGGGTTTGTACTGCGGTTCATTCGAGAACGGGTTCGTCCCGATGAAAACGCTCACGCTGGAACTGACGAGATTGGCCTTGCGAATTTCCTCGGCAGCGGTCGTCGCAAACACTGTGACGGCGTTAATCAGATCGTCCAGGTTGGTGACCGTATGCCCGAACGACCGCGACACCATCGTTGTTTTCTTGGGTTGCGGAATACTATCGAAGCCGATGCAATCCTCGCCACGAAGTTCACGAACCGTCTTCAGTCCAACGACGCCCATCTCTTTCCTTATCCAACCATCGGGTTGATTGGTAAGATCAAGGGCGGTCATGACGCCGTTTCGGTTGAGCATCTTGGTAAACTGTTTGCCGATACCCCACACATCTTCGACCTTGGTTCTTTCCAAAGCTTTGTTTCGCCAAGGCGATCCGACAAGATTAAGAACGCCACCGGTCTTCGTTGATTTCTTGGCTATGATGTTGGCAATTTTCGCGAGGGTCTTGGTCTCGGCAATTCCAACGCCGACGGGTATTCCGGTCCATTGCTGTACCTTGATCTTCGCCATCCGTCCGAATTCAATGAGGTCTGCGGTCATGCCGGTGAGATCAAGGAAACACTCATCGATTGAGTATTGCTGCGTTGAGGGTGCTATATCGGCAAGCACCTGCATCACCCGATTGGACATGTCGGAGTACAGATGGAAATTTGCACTGACAACCTGAACGTTGTGCCGCTTCACGAGGTCGGTGATTTGGTAGAGCGGTTGGGCCATCTTGATCCCGAGTTCTTTTGCCTCGTTGGATCGGGCTATGGCACAGCCATCATTCGACGACAAGACGATGACAGGGTGGCCTTCGAATTTCGGATTAAATACCCGCTCGCATGAAACATAAAAGTTATTGCAATCGACCAGGGCATAAACGGTCATAGCAGGTCTCGGATCGAACCGCGCACAACGCCCCAGATGGTCGCGTCTTCACGGTCAATTGTCGAGAAATGACGGACGGTCATTTCGCCATCAATGACGGCAATAACGACAGAATTACTGGCGGGGGTAAGGGACCGGTCGATGATCAGGGTGTCACCATCATAGATACCATGTTCCACCATACCGTCCCCTTCTACCTTCACGAAGAAGGTCGCGGCCGGGTGCTTGATGAAATGCTCATCAAGACTGAGATTGGTTGTGGTCCGAACGATGGTGAACATGAAGCGACGATATCATGTTGGGTGGCATTGATTTAGATTCAAACACATAAGAATATTTGTATTCGACAAGTGGCCTGTCATCAAACACGTCATTCCAATTTTCTGCATCCGTTCGCACAATTATTATCAATATGGTGCATGTAACAACTGTGACCGTCCGGTGAACCAGCCCTGCCGCCGGTAACGCTGGGCTGTTACGCTCAGGTCTGAGCGTAAC
>JAQBTY010000313.1 GCA_027624735.1 Pseudomonadota bacterium
CCCGCCCGCCAGCCGCGATCAACAATCGCGCATTCGATGGACTTGATGGTGACAGGTGCGTCATCGATATTGAGCGTGCAGGCCGCTTCGCACGGCGCGGGGCAAATGCGTCCGGTAAATTCGGGGAAATTGTTGGTCGAATGAAGTGCCGTCAATGCCGTCTTCCATTGATCCCGGTAAACCAGATCGTTCCAGTCGGGGATCAAATTGTTGACCGGGCAGCCATTTTGGCAGAACGGAATGCCGCAATCCATGCAGCGCGCCGCCTGCTCTCCCAGCACCGGATCGGGCAGAGGCTCGACGAATTCCTTCCACTTCTTGCGGCGCAACTCAAGCGCCTCATAGCCGCGGTCCTGACGTTCGAATTCCAGAAATCCGGTTGGTTTACCCATCCTGTATGTCCTTTATAACCAGCAACTAACGCTCTACTCGGCCGCCGCCACGCCAAAACCCATTTCCTGCATTTCCATCAGGGCGCTGCGGTAATCCTTCGGCATGACCTTGACGAATTTCCGGCGCGCTGATTCCCAATTGCGGAGCAGTTCGTGGGCCCGGGCGCTGCCGGTTAACAAGCGGTGCCGCTCAAGCAGGATACGCAACCGCTCATCATCGAAGCGCAGCATGTCACCCATGCCGCTATCATTGACGTCGATCGACCGGTGCACCGGCTGACCGTGATCGTCTTTCTCAGCCTTGGCGCTCGGCCTGATCGGCTCAAGATCGACCATCGACATATTGCACCGGGTTTCGAACCGGTTATCGGGGTCGTAGACGTAGGCGGCGCCGCCTGACATGCCGGCGGCGAAATTGCGGCCGGTTTCACCCAAAACGACGACAATGCCGCCGGTCATGTATTCACAACCGTGGTCACCGACGCCCTCAACCACCGCGACCGCGCCGGAATTGCGCACCGCGAAGCGCTCACCCGCGACACCTTCAAAATACGCTTCGCCCGATATGGCGCCATACAGCACGGTGTTGCCCACTATGATGTTCTCGGTCGGTTCGCGCCGCGCGGCGTCGGGTTGACGCACCACCACATGACCGCCCGACAGGCCTTTGCCGACATAGTCGTTGGCGTCGCCGATCAGTTCCATACTGATGCCGTGTGCGAGGAAGGCGCCGAAGCTGCCGCCGGCCGTGCCCTTGAAGCGGAGGGTGATCGTGTCGGCGGGCAGGCCGGCGTGACCGTAGCGCTTCGCCACTTCGCCTGACAGCATGGCGCCGACCGTTCGGTGGACGTTGCGGATGTCGCGCTCCATATGCACGGGCTTACCCGACTCGAGCGCAGGCCTTGCTGTTTCGATCAGCTCCCTGTCCATCGCTGCGTCCAGATTATGGTCTTGGGTATCACCATTGTGGATCGCGACACCATCGCGCGCCGGCGCCTGATAAAGGATTTTGGACAAATCGACGCCCTTCGCTTTCCAATGACCAACGGCGCGGTTCATATCGAGCCGGTCGACCCGGCCGGTCATTTCTTCAACGGTGCGAAACCCAAGCTCGGCCATGAGCTGCCGTACTTCTTCGGCAACGAAGAAGAAGTAGTTGATGACGTGCTCTGGCGTGCCGGTGAACTTCTTGCGCAAGAGCGGGTCCTGCGTCGCAATGCCCACCGGGCAGGTATTGAGGTGACATTTGCGCATCATGATACACCCCGCGGCGATAAGCGGTGCGGTGGCGAAGCCAAACTCATCGGCGCCTAGCAGAGCGCCGATTACGACATCGCGCCCCGTACGCAGGCCGCCGTCAACCTGTACCGCGATACGGCCGCGCAGCCCGTTGAGGACGAGCGTTTGCTGGGTTTCGGCAAGTCCGATTTCCCACGGCGAGCCGGCATGGGTCAGCGATGTCAGCGGGCTCGCCCCGGTGCCGCCTTCGTACCCCGAGATGGTGACGTGGTCGGCCCGTGCTTTGCTGACACCGGCCGCGACCGTGCCGACGCCCACTTCGGAGACTAGCTTCACGGAAATACGCGCCTGCGGATTGACGTTCTTGAGATCATGGATGAGTTGCGCCAGATCTTCGATCGAATAGATGTCATGATGCGGCGGCGGTGAAATAAGACCGACGCCCGGAGTCGAATGGCGTACACGGGCGATGTTCCGGTCCACTTTGTGGCCCGGCAATTGCCCGCCTTCGCCGGGCTTCGCGCCCTGCGCCATCTTGATCTGAATATCATCGGCATTGACCAGATATTCTGTCGTGACGCCAAAACGGCCGGAGGCAACCTGCTTTATCGCCGAGCGCATGGAGTCGCCATTGGGCAGCGGTATGAAGCGGTCGACTTCCTCGCCGCCTTCACCCGTGTTGGATTTGCCGCCGATGCGGTTCATGGCGATGGCAAGGGTGGTATGGGCTTCGCGGCTGATCGAGCCAAAACTCATGGCGCCGGTAGCGAACCGCTTGATGATGGCGCTTGCCGGTTCTACTTCGTCGAGGGGCACCGGATTGTCGGTGGGCTTGAATTCCATCAGGCCGCGGATGGTCAGGCGCCGCTCACTCTGGTCATTGATGCTCCTGGCGAAGGCGGCGTATTGCTCCGGCTGGTTACCGCGTACCGCATGCTGTAGTGCCGCGACAGATTCCGGCGTCCAGGCATGATCCTCGCCGCGCAGCCTGTAGGCATAATCGCCGCCTCCATCCAGCATGTCGCGGTAGATCGGGTCATCGCCGTAGGCATTGCTGTGACGTTGCATGGTTTCGGATGCAATGGCGTGCATATCGGCGCCTTCAATGGTCGAGGCGGTGCCGCTGAAATATCTTTCGACGAAATCGCTGGTCAGACCCACGGCGTCGAATATCTGCGCACCGCAATAGGACTGATAGGTCGAGATGCCCATTTTGGACATTACCTTGAGAATGCCTTTGCCGATCGCCTTGAGATAGTTTTCCTGGGTCTCCTCGGTAGTGAGCGGCAGGTTGTTCTCTGTCCGGATCTGTTCCAATAGTTCGAACGCCAGATAGGGGTTCACTGCCTCCGCCCCATAGCCGGCCAGCACACAAAAGTGATGAACTTCGCGCGCTTCTCCGGTTTCGACGACCAGCCCTGTGGAGGTCCGAAGGCCGCGCTGGATCAAATTGTGGTGCACGGCCGCCGTCGCCAGCAGCGCCGGGATCGGAACGCGTGTATCCGACACCGCGCGATCAGACAGGATCAGGATATTGTAACCATCGATCACCGCATCGGTCGCCTCGCGGCAAAGCCGCTCTACCGCCGTGGCTAAGCCGTCTATCCCTACGGACTCAGACCAGGTTGCGTCCAACGTTTGGGTGCGGAAAGCATCGCCGACGAGTGTCGAGATCGCCCGGATTTTCTCCAAATCCGCATTGGTGAGGATAGGCTGGGCGACCTCAAGCCGGTAATGCGACCCGGCGTGATGGCCAAGCAGGTTCGGCCGTGGTCCTATCATCGACACCAGGGACATCACCAGCTCTTCGCGGATCGGATCGATCGGCGGGTTGGTGACTTGGGCAAAATTCTGCTTGAAATAATTGTATAGCAGCTTCGGTTTTTGCGAGAGCACCGCGATCGGCGCATCGACCCCCATAGAACCGATGGGGTCTTCACCCAACCGCGCCATCGGTTCCAGGAAGGTCTTTACATCTTCCTGGGTATAGCCGAACGCCTGCTGCAAATTCAGCCAGTTGGCCTGGTCATTGTCGTGCGACGGCATCTCGTGGGGCGGCGGATCGGGAATATCTTCGAGCTGGAACTGGGTTTCGTCGAGCCACTCCTGATAGGGATGCGCGTTCGCCAGCGTCTTCTTGATTTCAGCGTCGTCAATGATGCGGCCTTCCTCAAGGTCGATCAGCAGCATCTTTCCTGGCTGAAGCCGCCACTTGCGGACAATGTTCTCATCAGGAATTGGCAGCACGCCAACCTCCGATGCCATGATCACCCGGTCGTCATCGGTAATGACATAGCGCGCCGGCCGCAACCCGTTGCGATCGAGTGTCGCCCCTATCTGAAGGCCGTCCGTGAAGGCGATAGCCGCTGGCCCGTCCCACGGCTCCATCAGCGCCGCATAATATTCATAAAAGGCGCGCTGTTTCGGATCCATGTGCCGGTTGCCGGTCCAGGCCTCGGGTATCAACATCATCATGGCATGGGCAAGCGAATAACCGCCGGCCACCAAAATCTCCAGAGCGTTGTCGATGCATGCGGTGTCTGATTGGCCGTGTGGAATTAGCGGCCACATCTTGTCGAGATCCGGACCGATCAGGTCCGACGACATGGAATGGCGCCGTGCATACATCCAGTTGACGTTGCCGCGTACTGTATTGATTTCACCGTTATGCGCCAACATGCGGTAGGGGTGCGCTAGCCGCCAGGAAGGGAAGGTGTTGGTGGAGAACCGCTGGTGCACCAGCGCCAGCGCCGATTCCGCGAGCGGGTTCCTGAGGTCGCAATAAAAACTTCCCACCTGCGGCGACAGCAACAGGCCCTTGTAAACCACGGTCCGGGAAGAAAAGGACGCAATGTAGAAGTCGCCGATGTCGACCGACCCGCCATTCGCCGGACGGAAGCGAGCCGCGTTGAGTGTCTGTTTGCGGATGGTCAGGATTTTGCGTTCGAATTCGTTCTGATCCTTGATGCGGGGATTGCGGACCAGGATCGCCTGACGGATCACCGGCATGGAGTCGATGACGCGCTTGCCCAGACCCGTGGTATCGGTCGGTACGTCGCGCCAGGCAACAATGGGCTGTCCTTCCCCCGACGCGTGGCGCTCGAGGGGGGCAATACTGGCTTCCCGCGCGGCCTCTTCTTGCGGCAGGAAGCACATGGCTACCGCGTAATGGCCGGCCTCCGGCAAGTCGTGTCCAGCCTTGGTCGCCCAGTCGCGCAGCAGCCGGTCCGGTATCTGGATCAAACAGCCGGCGCCATCGCCCATCAGCGGATCATCGCCGACGGCGCCCCGGTGGTCGAGATTGGCCAGGACTTCGAGCCCGCTCAGGATAATGTCGTGCGACTTTCGGCCCTTAATATTGGCGACAAAGCCGACGCCGCACGCATCGTGCTCGTTCACAGGGTCATACAGCCCTTGTTTCAAAGGTGCCTTCATCCAAATCCCGTCCTATCTCCCGGATCCGCCCCTCTTTGGATGGATGGATCTGTAATTCAAACTCGTCTTAGTGTCCGTCCGGATACTTTATGAGTCAAACGAATCGGTTGGGCGCGGTGGCCTCTTGAAGGGTG
>JAQBTY010000314.1 GCA_027624735.1 Pseudomonadota bacterium
CGATAAATTAGGCCTACGATCCCATCAAACAGAAAATTATTCTGCAAATTTTTATCGGCCCAACGTTTTTTACACAGCCTGGACCTATCTCGGACCTCTAAGGAAAAATAGAGGTGACCTCGGCGGCAGGTCTTCTTTCTTGATTTAGCCACTTCCGGGATGCATTTTCCGACTTCGTGTACCTTGATCGGCGCGTGAACAGTTTTAATGAAGAGTGTTGGTATTATGGCCGTGATGGAAAAAGACGACCAACAACATATTTTGTCACGTGCTGCCTTTGATGCGGTTATTTTCGACCTCGATGGCGTGGTTACCGATACCGCTTCGTTGCATAGCGAGGCGTGGAAGCGGACCTTCGATGCCTTTCTCGACTCGCGCGCGGGAACAAAGGGCGAAACGGCAGCCCCGTTCGATATCGACACCGATTATCGCGATTACGTGGACGGAAGGCCACGTTACGACGGTGTGCGTCGCTTTCTTGCATCGCGCGATATCACGTTGCCGGAGGGTACGGGGGATGATGTCCCCGGCGATGGCACGATCCACGCGCTGGGCAACCGGAAAAACGCGATCTACCGACAATTACTTGCCGAGAGGGGGCCGGCGCCGATCCGGTCGACCGTCGCCTTCATCCATGACCTGCGGTCGCATGGCTATCGCCTGGCGGTGGTGACATCGAGCCGCAATGCATCCGCCGTGCTTAAAAGTGCCGGTATCGCCGATCTGTTTGATGTCAAGCTGGACGGCATCGATGCCGAGACATACGGGCTTGCCGGCAAGCCAAACCCCGCGGTGTTTCTGGAAGCCGCGCGCCGGCTTGGCGTCGAGGCGGCGAGAACGGCTGTGGTGGAAGACGCCGTCGCTGGCGTCCGTGCGGGCCGTGCTGGTGGATTTGGTTGCACCATCGGGCTCGCACGCCGTACCGACCGGAGAATCCTTCAGCAAGGCGGCGCTGATGCGGTGGTCACCAGCCTGAGCGAAATTAAGCTCGACGGCTCAGAGGAGGCCGGCCTTGTCCCGATCGCAACACTTTCCTCGGCGATGGACCGCCTCCCGGAATTTGTCGGCAGCGGCCGGTTGCACCATCTGACCGTTTTCCTGGATTACGACGGCACATTGACGCCCATTGTCAGCCGGCCCGATCTTGCCGTTCTTTCGACGGACACGCGGGGTGTGCTCCGAAACCTTTTGCAGCGCGCAACGATTGCGGTGATCAGTGGCCGAGACATCGAGGACGTCCGAGCCCTGGTTGATGTGGACGGGATCGTCTATGCCGGCGATCATGGAATTCGGATTGCCATGCCGAACGAGAAGGATGCATTTGCCGAACACGGGGCCGACTTTCGCCCCGTCCTCGGTCAGGTACAGAAGGAATTGACGGCAACGCTCGCAGACATCCCGGGTATCCTTCTGGAACCCAAATTCGCCAGCCTTGCGGTTCATTACCGGCTTGTTGCCGATGCCGACGTTATGCGGGTCGAAACGGCGGTGGACAGTGCCATAGCCTCTCATCGGGGATTGTGCAAATCACTGGGTAAAAAAGTATTCGAGATCCAGCCGGATATCGATTGGGATAAGGGAAAGGCACTCCTTAAACTGATGGAAGCGCTGGGCATTCATGCCGAGGACAGCCTCATCATCTATATAGGGGATGATTTGACCGACGAAGATGCTTTTCGCGCGCTGCCGAATCAGGGAGTAGGCATCGTTGTTGCGGATGGTGCAACCCGATTGACGCGAGCGCAATACCGACTCGCCGATCCGAAAGAGGTATGCGCATTCCTTGCGAGATTGGCCGACCTGGAGGACGAGACGCAATGACGGATGGATGGTTACTGCATTACGAGGGCTTCGAGCCCTCCGAGGAAGGTCTGCGCGAGGCCCTGTGTACGTTGGGCAATGGCTGTTTCGCCACCCGTGGCGCGGTGCCGGAGATGGATGCCGACGCCGTTCATTATCCCGGTACCTACGCAGCCGGTCTCTACAATCGGCTGAGGACGGACATCGCGGGCCACAGCATCGAATGCGAAGATCTCGTCAACCTTCCCAACTGGCTTTGTCTGGCGTTTTGCACCGAAGACGCCGAATGGTTCAATCCCTTAGCGGACGGTGTGCTGAATTACAGCCAGACGCTCGACCTGCGGCGGGGCCTGCTGCGTCGAAACATCCGGTACCGTGATCGGAATGACAGAGTGACGCGGGTGGAATTTTGTCGTTTCGTCCACATGGCGAAGCGTCACATTGCGGCCACAGAATTGCGCATCACGGCGGAAAACTGGTCGGGACGCATGACGGTTCGTTCCGCGCTGGACGGGCGGGTAAGAAATGCAGGCGTGGCGCGCTACCAGGAGTTCGGGGGCACGCATCGAAAACCGCTGGAAACCGGCAACGTCGGCGACGACATAATCTACCTTCTGGTCGAGACGGCGCAATCTTCGATTAGGATCGCCGAAGCGGCACGCACGCGAGTCACTCACGACAGTAGAGATCTGAACTTAACGAGAGAGACAAGCGGCGAGCAGGACACTATTGCTCAAACACTTTCGTTTGCAATCGAACAAGCTCATCCTGTCCATATAGAGAAGATTGTGAGCCTCTATACCTCACGCGATCCAGCGATTCCAGAACCGGCTCTCGCGGCGAAAACGGCGTGCGAACGCGCTGGATCCTTTTCGGAGCTCCAGAATGGGCACGAGCGCGCCTGGCATCATTACTGGCAACGCTGTGACATCGAAATCGAGCCCGACGCTGAGGTCCAGCGCAATCTGCGACTCAATATCTTTCACGTCCTGCAGTCGGTTTCACAAAATACGATCGACCTGGATGTCGGTGTGCCGGCCCGCGGTCTCCACGGTGAAGCCTATCGCGGGCATGTGTTCTGGGACGAGCTGTTCGTGCTGCCCTTCTTCACCCTCCACATGCCCGATGTGACCCGGTCTCTGCTGATGTATCGCTATCGGCGGCTCAATGAGGCGCGTTGGTCGGCGCAGCAGGCTGGTTTTCGCGGCGCAATGTTTCCATGGCAAAGCGGTAGCGATGGCCGCGAGGAAAGCCAGCGTACTCATCTAAATCCCAGATCAGGTCACTGGCAACCCGACAATTCCTGGCTACAGCGCCATGTCGGTTCCGCCATCGCGTACAATGTCTGGCACTATGTCCAAGTCACCGGGGACATGGACTTTCTGTCGTACTATGGCGCCGAATTGATCCTCGAGATTGCCCGCTTTTGGGTCAGTGCCGCCACCTATAACCCGTCGCAAGAGCGATACGAAATACACAACGTGATGGGCCCGGACGAATATCATGACGCCTATCCGGGGGCAGAGGAACCAGGTCTCAAGAATAATGCCTATACGAACCTGATGGCCGCCTGGGTTCTGAGCCGCGCTTTGGATGTCCTCGATGTCCTGGACGAGGCCCGGCGGCAGTCACTGTGTGAACGACTTTCGCTGACACCCGATGAAATCGCCCAGTTTGAAGATGTTAGCCGCAGGATGCGCCTGGTGATTAATGAAGACGGTATCATCAGTCAGTTCGAGGGCTATGAAGCACTGGAAGAGTTCGACTGGGCCGGCTACCGCGCCAGGTATGGCGACATTAGCCGACTCGACCGAATTCTCGAAGCAGAGGGCGACACGCCGAACCGCTACAAGCTGTCCAAACAGGCGGACGTCCTGATGCTGTTCTACCTGTTCTCTTCGGAAGAGCTGGGGGCACTGTTTGAGCGCCTGGGTTACGCCTTTGCCTATGAGACCATCCCCGACAACGTGGATTATTATCTTCAGCGCACCGCACACGGATCGACCCTAAGCCGCGTGGTTCATTCCTGGGTATTGGCTCGGCGTGACCGCACCCAGTCATGGCGACTATTGACCGAAGCGCTCGAATCAGACCTCGCCGATAGTCAGCGCGGCACGACACCCGAAGGCATTCATCTCGGCGCCATGGCGGGAACCATCGATCTCATACAGCGCTGCTATTCGGGTCTCGAAATCCGCGGTGGCGTGCTCTGGTTCAACCCGTGCCTGCCCGAGACATTAAAGGCCATCCGCCAGCGGATCCGCTATCGCGGCCATTCGATCGACATGGAGATCACACAAAATACGCTGCGCCTTAATGCGCTCAAGGGTTGGGCGCCCCCTGTTCGGATTGGTGTCGGGAGCGACCTCCGCAACCTGGCCAGCGGCGGCGTTTTGGAATTCTCGATATGAATGGCCGTGCTTGCGCCTGCTGTTGTTCAGTTTGGGTCCAGTACACGCTGCAAGCACGCGGGTAAGCATCTCGGCCTTCAGCCATTCAATCGCGCATTTCACCCGCCAGGCGTTGACGAGACCGGATCAATAAACGCCCAACCTCAGTGGCCGCGTTCTTCCTCCTCCCATCTCAACAGCTTCTCGCTCAGAGTGCTGAATTCGGTCTCGACGCGGTCGCCGAAAAGCGGGTCGCGCGCCTCGTCAAAATCGCTGGCAATTTGAGACCAATCCTCAGCGGTCAGCCGGTCTTCGGCCAGCGGAAAAAATTGATCCTCTTCCATCGTCATGTGACGCCGCTCCGCCTCAATAAAAATGCGCGCGGTATTAACCACGAGGTCTCGCGCGATATCGGTCTCCTCCAATAGGGCAGTTATTGTCTCGTGCAATCGACCAGCGCGCTCGTTTATCTCTCGATGTTCGCTTTCAAGGTTCGGTAGCGCCGCCACATCGTGCGGGCAGCGCTCTTTCAGGCGACGAAAAATAACGTCCTCTTTGGGGTGATGGCAGAGTTGCGGGTATTCGAGGAAGTAATCTGCCGTACCGCGGACGATATCGAAATCGGGATCACCTGCCACGGCGAACACGTCGATCTGGTGTTCCAGCACGTCGAGCAGTCTGGACATGTTGCGGTGTTCCTCCCGAAGCGTATCAATCACGGCTGGCACGAACGCGCTCCATGGCAAAGTTTCGGTATGGTTCCTCAGTAGCGCCATTAATAAACGGTCTTCCGCATGGGTGTCGTTGATATATGTCAAGAAAAGTCGCTTCCGCTTGTTTCCGGGATTCTAATACTTCAGATACGATTTCGGTTGTCTATCAGTTTGCGTCCGAGTCCGGCTATTCACACCCATTCCGTTCGCCCCGAACGATGTCGGCTTTGGCCTGCAAGCAGACCTTTTAGGCTCGGAAGCAGACAGCCGCTATGGGTCTACCATCGAATTT
>JAQBTY010000315.1 GCA_027624735.1 Pseudomonadota bacterium
CCTGAAACGGGTGGGCAAAGCGATTACCCATGTCCCTGAAGATTTCAATATCCATCCCCGTCTGAAACGCATCATGGGCGCGCGCCGCAAAATGGTAGAGACCGGCGAGGGGTTCGATTGGGCCACCGCGGAGGCGCTTGCCTTCGGGACACTGGTATCGGAAGGCTATCTGGTGCGGCTGTCCGGCCAGGATGTGCAGCGCGCGACTTTCTCGCAGCGTCACGCCCATCTGGTCGATCAGGTAACGGAGGACCATTGGGTGCCGCTTGCCAATGTCTGCGACGGGCAGGCGCGCTTCGTCGCCCATAACAGCCCGTTATCGGAAGCCGCGATCCTCGGCTTTGAATATGGCTACAGCCTGGCCGAACCCAATGCGCTGATCATGTGGGAAGCGCAGTTCGGCGATTTCGCCAACGGCGCCCAGGTCATCATCGATCAGTTCATTTCGTCGGCCGAAAGCAAATGGCTGCGCATGTCGGGAATCGTCATGCTGTTGCCGCACGGCTACGAAGGTCAGGGACCGGAACATTCTTCGGCGCGGCTCGAGCGCTATCTCCAGCTTTGCGGCGAAGACAATATGCAGGTGTCGGTTCCCTCGACCCCGGCCAATTATTTCCATCTTCTACGACGGCAGGTACACCGGAATTTCCGCAAACCCCAGATTGTCATGACGCCGAAATCCCTGCTGCGGCATAAGCTGTGCGTTTCGTCAATCAGTGACATGGCGTCGGGTTCGTCGTACCAGCGCGTCCTGCCGGAAGTTGATACGCTGGTGGCGGATGGGGATGTGCGCCGCGTGGTGCTCTGTTCGGGCAAGGTCTATTACGATCTATACGCCGCCCGCGCCGAGCAGGGCATCAACGACATTGCCCTGGTGCGCGTCGAACAGCTCTACCCTTTTCCCAGAATGTCGCTGACGACGGAATTGACGCGCTATCCAAAGGCGGACGTGGTCTGGTGTCAGGAAGAACCCAGCAACATGGGGGCCTGGACGTTTGTCGATAGGCGTATCGAATCACTGCTGCTCGAAATTGGCGGCGCGGCGCAACGGCCGACCTATGCCGGCCGGGACGAAGCCGCCTCTCCCGCCACCGGGCTTGCCAAGCGTCATGCCAAACAGCAGGAAAAACTGGTTCGGGACGCGTTGACCATAGGTTGATGGACGCAGAGCGTTCGAGAAAGGCAAAGAAATTGGAAATCACTGTACCCCAGCTGGGCGAATCCGTAACCGAGGCGACCGTTGCAAAATGGTTCAAGTCAATCGGCGATACGGTTACCCGCGATGAACCGCTGGTCGAGCTTGAAACCGACAAGGTGACGCTCGAAGTCAATGCCGCCGAGGCTGGCACCCTGACTGAAATCGTCGCGGCGGAAGGGTCCGAGGTCGAGGTCGGCGCGCTGCTGGGAATCATAATCGCGGGTGCCGCCGCCGTTGCCGCGGCATCGTCACCAGCGGCGGCCAAAGCGCCCGAACCCGCACCGGCGGCCGCCGTTGCCGACACCGGGTCCGACGCTGACGCTTCCTTGTCGCCGGCGGTTCGGAAGCTGGTCGATGAAAACCGGCTCGATCCCGCGCAAATCGCCGGCACCGGCAAGGACGGCAGGCTCACCAAGGGCGACGTGCTGGCCCACATGGAAAAGGGGTCTGCGCCCGCCGCGCCGGTTGCCGCCCCGCCCGCCGCGCCAGTTGCCGCGAAGGCCCCGGCACCCGTGCCGGCGGATGCGCGCGGAGAAGAGCGCGTACGGATGACGCGGCTGCGCAAGCGGATCGCCGAGCGGCTCAAGGAAGCGCAGAATACGGCCGCCATGCTGACCACCTTTAATGAGGTGGATATGACCAATGTCCTGGCGGCCCGGGCGAAATATCGCGACCAGTTCGAGAAAAAGCACGCGGTCAAGCTCGGTTTCATGTCGTTTTTCGCCAAGGCCTGTATCGTCGCGCTGAAGGAAATCCCGGCGGTCAACGCCATGATCGACGGCGATGAACTGGTCTATCGTCAATTTGTCGATCTTGGCGTCGCGGTGGGCACCGATCAGGGGCTGGTGGTCCCGGTTCTGCGCAATGCCGATCAAAAATCCTTCGCCACCATTGAAAAGGAAATCGGCGAGCTCGGCCGGCGCGCCCGCAAGGGAGAGCTCTCCATCGACGAGCTGACCGGCGGGACCTTCACGATCACCAATGGCGGGGTCTACGGCTCGCTGATGTCGACCCCGATTCTGAACCCGCCTCAGTCGGGCATTCTCGGCATGCACAAGATCCAGCCGCGCCCCATGGCGATCGGTGACAAGGTGGAGGTGCGGCCGATGATGTATCTCGCCCTGTCCTATGACCACCGCGTCATCGACGGGTCCGAAGCGGTCACCTTCCTGGTGCGGGTAAAGGAATGCATCGAGGAACCTGAACGGATCCTGCTCGATATCTGATTGTTTGTCCTGATACACAATTGTAGAGACGCCGCGCATGGCTGACACCACCTCCGACCAAAAATTCGATCTCGTTGTCATCGGCGCGGGACCCGGCGGCTATGTGGCGGCGATCCGGGCCGCTCAGCTCGGCCTCAAGGTCGCTTGCGTGGACAAAAGGGACACGCTGGGTGGGACCTGCCTGAATGTCGGCTGTATTCCGTCGAAAGCCCTTCTGCAATCGTCGGAGAAATATGAAGAGGCCAGACACGGGCTTGCCGATCACGGCGTCGCCGTGGGCGGGGTCAAGCTGGACCTCCGGGCCATGATGGGACGCAAGGACAAGGTCGTCGATGGATTGACCAAGGGCATCGCGTTTCTGTTCAAGAAAAACAAGGTCGCGGAAATCCATGGCACGGCCCGCATCACGAACCCGGGCGAAGTCGCGGTCGAGCTGACCGGCGGCGGCAGCCAAATGCTCAAAACCGACCGCATTCTGATCGCCACCGGGTCGGAATCCATGCCCTTGCCCGGCGTGGAGATCGACGAACAGAAGATCGTCTCCTCCACCGGTGCGCTGACCCTTGGCAAGGTGCCGAAACATTTTGTCGTGGTCGGCGGCGGCTATATCGGGCTTGAGATGGCCTCGGTCTGGGGAAGGCTCGGCGCCGAGGTCACGGTGATCGAATTTCTCGACCGGATCGTGCCGGCCATGGATCGCGAGGTGGCCGATGAAATGTTCAAGACCCTGCAGAAACAAGGTATGAAATTCCGGCTGGGGACCAAGGTAACGGCGGCGGCACATGCGAAAGCCAACGTGGCGCTGACCATCGAGCCCGCCGCGGGCGGTGAGCCGGAAACCATCAAGTGCGATGTGGTGCTGGTCGCCATCGGGCGGCGGCCGCTTACCCAGGGGCTCGGTCTCGAAGATGTGGGTGTCGCGCTCGATAATCGCGGCTTCATTCAGGTCGACGGGCAGTTCCAGACCAACGTGCCGGGTATTTACGCCATCGGCGATGTCATCCCCGGTCCCATGCTGGCGCACAAGGCGGAAGACGAAGGGACGGTCGCGGTGGAAATGATGACCGGCCAGTCGGGCCACATCGATTACAATGCCATCCCGGCGGTGGTCTATACGGCGCCCGAGGTGGCTTCGGTCGGCTGGACCGAGGAACAGCTCAAGGGTGACAAGGTGGACTATCGTGTCGGCAAGTTCCCGTTTATCGCCAATTCCCGCGCCCGGGCCGCCGGCACCGACAGCACGGGCTTCGTCAAGATCCTGACTGACGCCAAGACCGACAAAATACTGGGCGCGCATATCATCGGGCCCGATGCCGGCACGCTGATCGCCGAGCTGGCGCTTGCCATTGAATTCTCCGCATCTGCGGAAGATGTCGGGCGCACCTGTCACGCCCACCCGACGCTGAACGAAGCCGTGAAGGAAGCGGCGCTCGCCGCCTGGAACAAACCCATCCACGTTTAGGCGACCGCCGGATTATTGCCCGAGGCCCCTGACCGTCCTACGCCATCATATGACGATGGAATTTCTCGAACGAGTTGTGCGTCGGACTTCTGCTCTTGCGCCGAAGCGGAAGTCGCTGGTGGAGCTCAGATGGGCCGTTGGAGACCCACAAGAGACATGTGGCAAAAGGCGTGCGCCTTTTTAGGACATATAGGTTGGGGCGTCCGCGAATTGCTGTACAGTTGTGCTGGTTCGAGCCAGGGAGCACACCATGCCTATCGTGAACAAGGATTCGGGGACTACAATTGACGAAATAGCTGATGGAATTTATCGCATCAGCACGCCCGTCCCTCCCAGCGAGGACCTGCCTCCTGGCTTTACATTTAACCAATATCTGATCGTTGACGATAATCCGCTCCTCTATCATACGGGGCTGCGGCAAATGTTTCCGTTGACCAGTCAGGCGATAGCTTCTGTCATGCCGATCGACAAGCTGCGCTATATCGGCTTTTCCCACGTCGAAGCGGACGAATGCGGCGCACTCAACGATTTTCTAAAAGTAGCTCCGCAGGCCGTCCCCCTGTGCGGCGATATTGCCGCCATGGTTTCGGTTGGCGATATGGCTGACCGCCCGCCGCGCCCGATGGCCGACGGCGAAACTATAGACCTTGGACGCCATAAGGTTACATGGATTGCGACACCACATCTGCCGCATGGCTGGGAATGCGGCCACCTATACGAGGCCGAGACCCGTACGCTGTTCTGCGGCGATCTCTTCTCTCAACCCGGAGCCGACCACCCGGCGGTCACCGAGAGCGATATATTGGAACCCAGCGAAGAGATGCGTAAAGCCCTGGATTACTATTCTCACACAAGTAATTGTGCTGCGCTCATCGACAGGCTCGCTGGGCTCAAGCCAGAATTGCTGGCGTGTATGCATGGAGCGGCTTGGCGTGGCGATGGCGCGGCCCTGCTAAGAGCCTTGGGCAAAGAACTGGCATCTTAGGGCAACAGGGGCTTTGTGCAGATACTGCATGTCGCTTCTCGGCAATTTTCAGAAGTTCCGGTGTCTCCGATTTACGTCCGTGGTTACCTCAGAAGCAGGCATTGCGGCTTTATCCAATCCTTATCGTGATTCATGCATAGAGGGTTGATCAAAAACCGGCGTCCGAGGGATTGGCGTTGATTGCAGCGGTCGGTCCCGCTAAGCCTAACAGGCCATTTTCCTATCGGGTCAGTTCCGCTTCATGCGCCGCAGAATTCGTCACTACGTCATTCTTAC
>JAQBTY010000316.1 GCA_027624735.1 Pseudomonadota bacterium
GCGCGTGTAACCAGCCATCATATTGACTCCGCTCTTCCGAAGGTAGCAGCGAAGGTGCATGGAACGCCACCAGTCGGCGCCCGAGTTGGCGTAGACGGGGGTCCGCGAGAGTGGAAGCGATCTCCTGACGCCGCGGCCAGTCAGCACGCTGGAACTCGGCGAGTAGTGCCTTGTCAGCATTGCTGTAGAAGCCCCCAAAGATCTGCTTTTCGACGGGTGGTGTTGGCGCGGCAGGATCCTCGGGGAAGCGCGCGGCCAGAGCCTGTGCGACGCGGGCACGGAACTCAGGGGCGCTCGCAATGATTTCAGCACGCCAGATTTGCTCGGCGCTGGGCGTGGCGAGAGCGAGGAGCGCGGGCGACTTGTTGGTGGCGAGGGACCGGATGATCTTCGGCGTTGCGTCTACCGCGGCAAAGATCGTGGCATCATCAGCGACCAGCAGATCAGCAGGATCGGCAGCATCCAGATCAAAAAACGCAGATTGATTGCCGTTACTGGCTGACGTGCCGCAGTAGCAGCCGATCGTGGCGCGCGGCGGACCACCGCCAAAACGCTCAACAAGCGCCATGGGCTGGAAGCTGGCAAGCCGGGTCTGCACGGCAGCCTTGTCGCGGTTGGACAGGATCTCGGCCCAGAGCTCTGGCGCGCGCTGGGCGATCAGGCGCGCAAGATGGATGGTTGCCTCGACATCGCCAAGCGCATCATGGGCGTTGTGTGCGACGAAGCCGTTCAGGGGGGCCAGACGATCAAGCTTGAAGCGTACACGACCCGTCTCATCGACCGGCCACTCGAACAGACCAGGCTGGTGGTACCAGACAGCATAGAGCGATGTCAGCACATCAAGCCGCGTGTTGCCATTGAACTGGGTCGCGAAAATGTCCGGCTGCAAGTTCTGGTAAAAGGCCTGGCGCAGCATCTCCTCGTCGAAATGGATGCTGTTGAACCCGGTCCATGTTGCTGGCGACCAGCGTTCGATCAAAGCTGCTATGTCTTGAGTGAACTCAAAAAGGCTCGGCAGGCTGGGATCAACAAGTTGCGCTGGGCGCAGGCCGGTGACCGCCAGCGCCCAGGGTGACGGAATGATGTGCGGCGCGATCCGGCAGCGCAGATTGACCCGCTCGACTTCCCTGAATGCATCATCCGTCAGAATTGCGGCGAATTGCAGGGGCTGGTCGAAGGCAGGCGAGATGCCGGTGGTCTCGAGATCATAGAAAGCAAAGGTCATACATCACCATAGCTTGTGGTCCTCTCCGCGTCAGCAACGGTTTTGAGCGATGGGTTGGCCCCGCAATGTCCGCTTTGATCTCCGCAGAAATCTGCGTTCGCGCCGATGACAATTCCGTGGGATCGGCATAAGATTGGTGTGTGGATGTGCAAATTCAGAAAGCGAAACTGCATGGCGGACGGACAGCTTGAGACAGTATTGGCGGAACTGACACGGCTTTGGGACGATGATGGCGCGCGCAGAGAAGTGCTCAAAAAAACAAGTATCTCGATGCTTCATCGGCCGGCGCTTGGCGGTCGACTGGTCGCTAAAATCTGCGCCGCAGACGAGAAAGCGCCTGAGTTGGAACCACTCACCGAACTGCTGGGATCATCGCTGGATGCCGCACGCATGGCCAGTGAAAATCAAAAGAAGCGCGGTGACGCATTCCTACAGGCTGTGACGGATGCGGTGGAACTGGCCGCCGGACAGGACAAGTTGCCATTGTTCCATCGGATGCTCCTTGCAAGCGCTTTGGCGCGGAACGGCCTACCTGCACCGGCCGCACTGGAGATTTCTGCAACAGACATCGAGATGTCAGACTTAGCACCTGGCATGCGCAACCGCACCGAGGCGGAGGCAATGCTGGATGATCTTTTTTGCAACCTGATCGAGCAGACCGAGGGTGATGCGCTCGCGCTACATGAGGCATTGACTGAGACCTTCCCAGCCATGCCGGCTGATATGCGCACATATGTCATCATGCTGTCGACGGAACGCCCCGAGCCAATCCATGCAAAGCTCTCCTGTTTCTGGCTGCTTAACCGAGATGTCGCGATCCGCTTGGCCGCAGCCAGCGCACTTGCGGATCGGGCCGCCAACGGCGCGCTCTCGAGCGAAATGGCTGGCAAGTTGGTGATGCTGCGCAACTGGATGCCCAAGGACGAAGCGCAGGCCAAACTCGATCAGGCGGTGAGACTTTCGATGCGCTCAGGACTAACTGAAGGTCCTTCACCCACGCCCTCGACTCTTCATTCCGTCCTGGGCACGCTGCCCGACGGCGGCGGCGCGCAGAGCATCATGATCGCACTCCAATCGGGCAGCTCCAGGAGAGTGGCGATGCTGCTTTTAAAGCAGGGCCATGGTGTGAGGGATGCTTACACAATCCCGTGCAGCTCTGCCAGCGAACAGAAGGCCTTGATCCAGCGCGTCAAACAGGAGACCGGCGCTGTCAGCGTGCCAGCGTCCTGGGTCGAAACCGCCTTATCTGCAGCGCTGGCCGATGGCCTGTCAGCGGGACTACCCCCTGCCCCGGGTCTCATCGAAGTCGCAGAACTCTGCGGACTCGATCGACTGCGCCCCAAAGCCGTCGCGACTGAAAAGTTGATTGACGCTCTACCTACAACAGAGCACCTTCGCAGCCTCTCGGCACAGGCGAGAGGTAAGCTGATCACTGCCAGCGAGGATTGGTGGGATCGCCATGAAATCATTCACAGCTGGTTTGATGAAAGCGACCACGCGCATGAGGCTCTGGAGGGCACGCGCAGCCCGCGGGGCGTGGAGGCAGCGATGTGGCGATGGCTAGAGACCCGGCGCGATTTCTGGGCGCGGATTGTGGCGCGGTCAGCTGATGTATTGACGGCCGCTGGTGACCAAGACGCAGACAGCTTTGCTGCCACAGCGATGGCCCTGCTTGATGGGCGTGATCTGAAAAAGATCCCTATCATGCACGACGTACACCAACAGACCATCGAGGCTTGGGTGTTTGATGACCCCGATGAAGATCGAGATAGCACGCTTGAGGAATGGGTCGAACAGGCAGAACCGAAGGCACCGCAGCCAGAGCGCAAGGGAGAGCTCGCACGCCTTGTGAAAGACTCTGCAATCACGGCGGACTGGATCGACGGCTTTCTGATGTCGGTGACCCTCGCGCCCGAGATGATCGCGCCAAACCGTTGGCTCCCCGAAATCCTTGGCAGCGCATTAGCAAGTCTAACATCAGAAACGATCCAACGCTTTGCCGACTTGATCCTGATGCGCGCCAACGCCTGCGTTGATCACGCAAGCGAGCCGGCTGCATTTGCAGCCGCGATGTCCGGGCGCAGCAAGATGGCGATGCGGGATTGGGCGGGTGGCTTTAGTTGGGCACATGGCCATTTCAGATCGTCCTGGCCCACAAAGTCGACCTCACCCGAGGATCGCGCGATGATCAACGATGTGTCCGATGCCATGTCGACCGGTTTCAGCACCTCCGAGGTCACGACACTGAGCGCGTGGATTGCCAGCCGGCACGCTCGCAACTTTGGGGCGTGATGCCCGAGGATGCCGCTGAATGCACGCGAATGCGGGCGAATATGCGCAGAGAGCGGGCTTTGCAAAGTTTGGGCTGTTTTTCGACAGCGGCCATTCGTGTAGAGAGCCGCGAAGGTCGGTTGAGAGCCCAAAGTGCGGGATGCTGGGGTGTACATGAAGGTCGGCTATTTGACGTCAAGCTGAGTGGCCCATACCTAGAAAGACCCAAAACTAGGGCTTATCAAATGGACATGAAAGAAGATCGTGAGAGATAAACTCGCGTTAAGGACATACTCTTTGAACCCATGTCGCCACCCTTGGCCCGCACAATTGCTCTAAGCGTGGTTCAAATATTTCATTCGACCCGGCACGCGCCATCCACTCCAGTACGGGAACGGGGTTAACATCCATCGCAGCTAGATATTCCGCGATTTGACGATAAACATTGTCGTCCAGAGGAACCTCACCAAGCGTGGTGTAAACACGATGGAATCCGAGATGTGATCCCGGTCCCATCCAAATTGTTCGCGTCTCGCCGCCCATAAATACTAGCGGACACGCTGAAAAGCATGGCCCGTGCAGTGTTGTGGATAGTCCTCGTTTTCTGATCTCTAAACCAGACAAGATGGCATCTACAACGCTACCACCCGCGCTCCCAAGGGCTATCAAATCTACTTCTGGATTGGCATCTAGTGCCGCTCGAAAACGATCATGGAATCCACTATCGATATTGCCGTATACCACGAGAGTGCTGTCAAGAACTGAGAAGTCGCCCTTTAATTCAGGCTCATCAATATATGCCGTTCGCGGTATGCCATGGTTTCCAATACATTCGAGATTCCACAAGCTCTTCTTCTGGCTCCCGGTCATTGCGACAGCTCGTCGCGCTGCCGCGATCCACGAATCCAAGAAAACACTGTGCTCCATAAGCTCAAATGGGTCGGCTTCGGGCACAAGTGATGGGCTTTCAAACGTCTCTGCTTCCTTGATTTCATCCCTAAACCCAAGCATTCGACCAGTGATTGCGCAAATATGTCGGCCATGTCCTATGCCATGGAGCGCTGAACCCGGATGACCAGAGCCTAGGCCCAAAGCGTAATCGTAATACTTCGAACTTTCTTCACTAACAGCTTCAATCGCGCTATCCCACGAAATCTCAGCCAACGCAAAAGATGGAAGGTTGAACCCAAGGATAATAAAAAATGCTCGTGCTAAAATCGTGATAGATTTCAAGAAATTTCCTAACATGGTTTTCCATCGTTCAGATCGGAACCCCTAGGCAATGGTTTAGCGCTCAGGAAGAGATTAAGTGCAACTCTGCATATTGAAAAGAGATCACCTTTTCCCCTTACGTGCGTTTTTAAGAAAGCGGCCATTCGCGCAACCGCAGCGAAATGGCGTTTCGTCCCGCATCTTACCTGTTCGCGGCCCTAGTGGCGAAGGTCAGCTGTCGCAAATTCGAGCCAAGGACTGCGGGTCCGCTTCAGGCTGCCTGCCGTCATCTGACGTTTTCGCTCGGGATACTTGTCTCCTGACCTCAGGCCTGCTTTCGCACAGGCATGTTGCGGCAGGTGCAGAACACTAGATGCCGTATTCAGTGGCATTGGCGACAATACCATCGCACGT
>JAQBTY010000317.1 GCA_027624735.1 Pseudomonadota bacterium
GCTACCGTCCTCACATCTTCGCCAAATGCGGCATCACTTCCGCGACGAAAAGTTGTTGTGAGCGCAGGGCGTCCTTCAGGGTCATGGTGCCGAAGAACAGGTAGGCGATCAGGTAATTGATGCCGAGCAGGTCCGCCTGTTCGGTCAATTTGGCGAGCACGGTTTTGGGGCTGCCGGCGATGGCCATGCCCATTTCTTCCCAGCTTTCCAGATCGGCGCCGCGATGGATGCCGGCCCGCTTGGCGAAATTGTCTCCGCCGACACGTTCACGCAGCCAATTGAGGCTGGCCGCGTGATATTCCAGCGCCGGTCTGACGATGCGGCGGGCTTCCTCGTCGGTATCGGCGACATAAATGTGACGCAGCAACCCGATGGCATTGCCGCCGGAGAATTCCGGTTTGGGGTGGGCCGGTGCGCCGCGCTTGGCGAGTGCGGCGCGAAAGGCGGTGATGTTTTCAAGCGCTGTTTGGGTCGGCCCGTTGGCGGCGAAATGGAGCCCGTGGTCGCCGGCCCAGGTCGCGCCGATGGTATTGGACGAGCCATACCAGACGGGTGGGTAAGGCTGCTGCAGCGGGCGCAGCGTCATCGGGACATTGCTGTAGTTGAAATATTTGCCGTCGTAGGAAAACTCGTCGTGGGTCAGCGCTTCCTTGAGGCAGTCATAGGCGTCGAAGAAGATCTCGCGGGATTCCTCATGATCGATCTTGTGGAAATTGAGCTCGAACGGCGACACGCCGCGCCCCACCCCCAGCTCGAGCCGCCCCTTGCTCAGGTGATCGAGCATACAGATCTCCTCGGCGAGCCGGAGCGGCGAATAGAGCGTCAGCAGATAGACCAGTGGGCCCATCCGCATCTGCTTCGTGGCGCGCGCCACCGCCGCCAGCCAGACCCCCGGTTCCGGCACCATGTTGAGGCGCGACGAATGGTGCTCCGCGGTATGAAGGCAGTAAAAGCCGGCTTCATCGGCGGCAGCGGCGAACTCAAGCCGTTCATCGAACTGGGTGGCAAGAGTGCGGTCCTCGGACCGTTCAAGGTGGTCGAATAAGCCGATTTTCATGTTGCCCCGCGCTCACGTGATATTCAGATTCAATATCACGATTGTCGCGATTAGCGAGGTTCGTGCAAGGGCAAGTGTTCTCCTATGCCGCCAGCGCCTTCACCGGGTCGGTATGATCGCGCGCCTGGGCGCTGGCGACCGCCGCATGGGTCAGCTTGCCGTGCCAGACGTTGAGGCCGTTGAGCAAATGCGCGTCGGACAACAGTGCGTTCTTTACGCCCTTGTTCGCCAGTGTCACGATAAAGGGCAGGGTCGCATTGTTGAGCGCGAAGGTCGATGTCCGGGCTACGGCGCCGGGCATATTGGTCACGCAGTAATGCACCACGCCTTCCTCGATATAGTAGGGATCCGAATGGCTGGTGGGGCGGCTGGTTTCGAAACAGCCACCCTGATCGATGGCGACATCGACGATCACCGAACCTCGTTTCATGGCCTTGACCATGTCGCGGGTGACCAGCTTGGGGGCTTCCGCGCCCGGTACCAGCACCGCGCCGATCACCAGATCCGCACCGAGGACCGCCTCCTCGATGCTGTGGGTGGTGGAATAGAGCGTGGTGATCAGGCTCTGGAACTGGAAATCGATGGCTGCCATGCGGTGCTGAGATTTGTCCAGAACGGTGACACCGGCGCCCATGCCTGTCGCGACAAAGGCCGCGTTGGTGCCAACGACACCGCCGCCGATGATGACGACCTTACCGTGCGGGACACCCGGCACGCCGCCCAGCAGCACGCCGCGCCCGCCGCGCTCTATTTCCAGGCCGTTGGCGCCGGCCTGAACCGACATACGGCCGGCAACCTCGCTCATGGGCGCCAGCAGGGGCAAACCACCGCGCGTATCGGTTACGGTTTCATAGGCAATCCCGATCGCACCGCTATCCAGCAGGCCCTTGGTCTGATCCGGGTCCGGCGCCAGATGAAGATAGGTGAACAGGATCTGGTTTTCCCGCAGCAGCCTGATTTCCTGGGGCTGGGGTTCCTTGACCTTCACGATCATGTCGGCGCTGGCAAATACCTCTGCCGCATTGGCGCCGATGGTCGCGCCGACCGCCTTATAATCCTTGTCATCGATGCCGATCTGGTGACCGGCATTGGTTTCCACCATTACCTGATGGCCCTGCCTGGTCAGCTCATGGACTCCTGGCGGCGTCATGCCGACGCGGTATTCGTGGTTTTTGATTTCCCTTGGAACGCCTATCTTCATGACGTGCTCCTGTGCCTGTCGCCGGGGTGGTTACCGCCAAACGCAATATGTACTAGTAATGGGTTGCCGTTCGATAAACGACAAGGGGGTATTTGAATGCGCGGCCTGATGCTGCATGAGCTGGGAGAGCCGGAAAACCTCAGTTTAGAGGAAATTTCAACGCCGAATCCGAGCCCGGGTGAAGTTTTGGTGGATATCCATGCCGCCGCCGTCAATTTCCCCGATTTGCTCACGATTCAGGGGAAATACCAGGTCCGCCCCGATCTGCCCTTCATACCGGGCAAGGAAGGCGCCGGGATCGTTGCCGCAATCGGCGGCGGCGTCACCCATGTTACCCCCGGTGACCGCGTCATGGTGCAGGTTGAGTACGGAACATTCGCCGAACAGGCCGTGGTTCCGCAGCACGAATGCTACATTCTTCCTGACGCCATTCCGTTAGACCAGGCGGCGGCGCTCGGCATCGCGTTCCAGACCGCCTATTTCGCCCTGGTGGACCGGGCCCGTATTAAGGCTGGCGAAACTGTACTGGTGACCGGCGCCAGCGGCAGTGTGGGGATTGCCGCGATTCAGCTCGCCAAGGTTTTTGGCGCGACGGTGATCGCGGGCCTGACGACCCCGTCCAAGGAGGCCGTGGCGCGCGAGGCCGGCGCCGATCACGTGATCGATCTGTCGGGCGATAATCTGAAGGACGCAATACGGGACCGGATCTTTGCAGTGACTGACGGGGCAGGGGTCGATGTGGTGATCGAAATCGTCGGCGGCGAGGTGTTCACCGGCGCCCTGCGTGCGCTAAAATTCCGTGGCCGGCTGGTGGTGGTGGGATTTACCAGCGGCATCATCCCGGAGATGAGAACAAACTATGTCCTGCTCAAGAACATCGCGGTAACCGGCGTGGATCGCGGCCAGTATCGCGACCGCGAACCCGCCTGGATGCACAGGGCGCAGGACGAGATTTTCCGCTACTGCGTCGAAGGCAAGGTACGCATGCCGATCCAGGACAGCTTTGCGCTCGAGGATTACATCAAAGCCTTTGACGTGATCCGCAACCGTCAGGTCCGCGGCAAGATCATCCTGCGCATCAAAGAGGAGAGCTGAGTATGATGGCCAATAATCCCTGGAAAACGGTCTTTGTTGAGGGAGCCCCCCGTATTGCGTTGGATTTGATGGGTGCGGGGCCGCTTTTGGTGTTGCTGCACGGTATTGGCGGCAACCGGTCGAACTGGCAGTTTCAGCTGCCGGCCTTCGCCGGTGACTTCATGGTGGTGGCCTGGGACGCACGTGGCTATGGCCTGTCGGACGATTATGACAGTGAGCTGCATTTCAATGATTTCAGTCACGATCTGGCGCGCGTTCTGGATCATTTCGGCGCCGCCAAGGCCCATCTGTGCGGCCTGTCCATGGGTGGCCGCGTCGCCCAGGATTTTTACGCGCTGTATCCGGACCGGGTGGCGACGCTGGTCCTGTGCGATACCTTTGCCGGGGATGACACGAGCGACACCCGGTCTGGCCGGTCACAGACCATCGAGGAATTTGTCCAGTCCCGCATTCAGCCGTTTCTCGACGGGATGAGCCCGGCCGAGGTTGCCCAGAAACGGGGTGGCCGGCTGATGGGACCGTCGGCGTCCGAGGAGATCCGTCAGCTTGCCACCGACGCAACGGCCCAGCTGCATGTCGAGTCCTATATCAAGACAGTGCGCGCTTCGGCCGCCTTCAGCCGGGTCGATAATCTCGTCAATATTAAGGTTCCGACCCTGCTGTTATTTGGCGACGTGGATCCGCTGACACCGCCGTCCGTCGGTGAATATATGCAGGAACGCATTGCCGGCTCGCAACTGGTCATACTCGAAAATGCCGGCCATATGACCAATCTGGAGCAGCCAGAAGCCTTCAACAGCGCGGTTTTGTCCTTTTTACGGGACTATCGCGATTTGGCGACATAAACGCTACCATGGATCTGGACGCACTGGACCATTCAGGAAAGAAGCCGCGATGGATACAATAGGCACCACGGATCGGTTTTCAATCACCACCGCCCAACAGCTTGAGGCGCTTTATGGCGAGCCGCTTGAAGCGGCGGTCAAAAAGCAGGCCGATTATATTGTCGAACCGGGGCGGGCCTTTATCGCCGCGTCGCCGTTTCTGCTGCTCGCGACAGCCAGCGATGCCGGTATCGATTGCTCGCCCAAGGGCGATGCACCGGGTTTCGTCCAACTGCTTGACGATCGCACCGTGCTGATCCCCGACCGCCCGGGCAATAACCGGGTCGATGGTATGCGAAACATCATCGCCAATCCCAAGGTCGGTATTATTTTCATGATCCCCGGCGCGAACGTGACCTATCGGATAAACGGCTCAGCGTCGATCAGCACCGATCCGGATCTTCTGGACCGCTTCCTTGTACAGGGAAAGCGACCCCGCGCGGTGGTCGTGGTCGCCGTTGAAGAAGCGTTCCATCACTGTCCCAAGGCATTTGTGCGGTCAAAATTATGGGCGGCAGGCGCGAACGGCACCCCGGCGGATGCGCCGACCAGCGGTAGTTTTGCAGCCTGGCGTGACGGTGGCGATGCTGGATACGCGGAACAATATGAAGCCAGCTATCAGACGCGTCTGAAGGACAGTCTTTATTGAAAACTGGACACTGGAAAATCCGAACTTTATTGTGATGCAAGCTCGCCCGCTTGTGCGAAAAAACACAGAACGGTGACTTTTGCTATGCTATTATTAATTGTAGTATAATATTTAATTATGCTTTTATTATTTTATCTTTTTGATATAATTCAGCGCTGTATATACTCCGCTCACGTCAGAACCCGAAAATCCTTTGGAGATATGACGCGAAAATTGTCTGATACG
>JAQBTY010000318.1 GCA_027624735.1 Pseudomonadota bacterium
TAGCGGTTTGGCGTAGCAACCGGCTCAGCCCGTTCAGGGCCGGCTGGTCGGCGGTCACGACGTGGACCGGGATTTGGCGCAGATAGGATTTGAAGCGCCCCTTGGCTTCGAAGCGGTGGCGGAAGGGCGACTTGGCGAGGTATTTGCCGAAGCGCGGCACGATACCGCCGGCGATATAGACACCGCCGCGTGCACCGGCGGTCAGGGCAAGATCGCCGGAGACGGTGCCCAATACGGCGCAGAACCGGTCCAGCGTGGCGGCGGCGAGCCGATCGGTACCAGCAAGCGCCCGGTCGGTAATCTCAGCCGGCGTCAGAGAGGGGGCGGGTTTTCCGGCGGCGGCGCAAATCGCGTCATACAGATTGACCAGCCCCGGTCCCGACAGAACACGTTCGGCGGACACATGCTCGAACCGCGAATGTAATAGGGTGATGACGGCTTCGTCTTCCTGGTCGGCGGCGGGCAGGGTTACATGACCGCCCTCTGTCGCTACCGGCAACCACCGTTTGCCATCGGGCACCAGGAGAGAGACGCCAAGCCCGGTGCCCGGACCCAGTACCGCGATGGGGGCGTCCTTTACGGCCTTTCCGGATCCGATCTTCAACAACTCTTTGGTTGTCAACCCGGGAATGGCTAAGGCGATTGCCGTGAAATCGTTGATGACCCTTAATTCCCTAAGGCCGAGCCTGCGTTTTAGCGCCGTGATCGAAAACGACCAGCTCTTGCGGTTGGTCAGGGTAACCCTGTCGCCGGTCACCGGGCTGGCAACGGCGATCGCCGCGCGCGCCGGCCGCCCGGTGATGTTGAGGGACCCGAGATAGGCTTCCACGGCGTCGCCGAGAGTCGCGAAGTCGTCGCAGGCGAGAACGCCAAGGCGGGTCGGGGCTCCCTTTGTCCCCAACAGGGCGAAGCGCGCGTTGGTGCCGCCGATATCGGCGACCAGCGCGGCACCGCTCAGGCCTGGTCCGCGCGCCATCTCCTCAGTCCACCGGCACCGGGCGCTGAAGCGCTTCCAGATACTCGGCGCGCCAGACATGGACGTTGTGCTGCGTCAGCTTTTGCATCAGGGCCCGCCAGCGCTCCTGCCTTTCGCCGAGCGGCATGAGGATCGCGCGCGACAGGGCGTCGGCCACGCTGTCCTCGTCATGGGGGTTGACGATCAGCGCTTCCGTCATCTCGTGGGCGGCGCCGGCGAAACGCGACAGCACCAGCACGCCGGGATCCTGTTCTCCCTGCGAGGCGACGAACTCCTTGGCGACCAGATTCATGCCGTCGCGCAACGGCGTCACCAGCCCGACGCGGCTCATCCGGTAAAAACAGGTGAGTTCGCTGCGATCGAAACTCTTGTTGAGGTAGCGGATGGGCACCCAGTCGAAATCGGCATATTGACCGTTTATGTGCCCGGCGGTTGTTTCCAGCTCGCGCCGGATCTCGGCATAACCCCGGACATCGCCCCGGGACGGCGGGGCGATCTGCATCAGCGTCACTTTCTTGTGCATCCGCGGATCGGCGGCGAGCAGTTTTGCAAAGGCTCTGAACCGCGCGACCAGCCCTTTACTGTAATCGAGCCGGTCGACGCCCAGGATCAAATATCTTTCCTGCAGGGTTGTCGCCAGCCGCTTCTGCTCTGGTGAATTGTCGTGCTGCGACGCCAGCTCGGCCACCTCCGCGGCGTCGAGGCCGACCGGGAAGACCCCGGCGCGGAACGTGCGGCCGAAGGCGCGGACAACGCCATCCGGCAGAACCTCGCCGCCTGCTTCGAGGATGATATAGTCGAAGAAGGCCGATAGATCATTGACCGTATGAAACCCCACCAGATCATAGGCGCACAGGGCCCGCATCAGATCTTCGTGACGCGGCAGGGCCAGCAGGATTTCGAGCGCCGGCAGCGGGGTGTGCAGGAAAAAACCCATGCGCTGTTCGCAGCCCAGCCGGCGCAGCTCGTCCGCAAGCGGGATCAGGTGGTAATCGTGGACCCAGATCAGATCGCTTTTGCGCAACATCGGGCTCAGTGCCCGGGCGAACCGGCCATTGACCCGCATATAGCCGGTAAAATTGCGCCGGTCGTAATGCATCAGATCGAGCCGATAGTGAAACAGCGGCCACAAGGTGCTGTTGGCGAACCCGATGTAATATTCGATGTAATCGCGACGCGTCATCGGCATCGTCGCATAGGTCAGCGAGCCAATTTTCTGGGTGTCGGGCTTGGTCGGCGGGGTCTGTACTATTTCCCCGTTCCAGCCGAACCAGATGCCGCCGGATTCCTTGAGCGCGGCGAGCACCGCGACCGCCAGCCCCCCGGCTGCAGTTTGTCCTTCGTCTACCGGGGCAACCCGGTTGGAAATAACAACGAGACGGCTCAAAAAGCCTCCTCCCACGATTTACTCAGGCGCATGGCTGACATGATCAGCCCAACCATAGAGTAAGTCTGTGGGAAATTCCCCCATAATTCACCCGTTTTAAAATCCAGATCTTCCGATAGAAGGCCGACATGGTTGCGATGGGAGAGAATTTTTTCGAACAGGGTTCTGGCTTCGTCGCGCCGTCCCATGGCGGCCAGCGCGTCAATGTACCAGAAGGTGCAGACGGTAAAGGCATTGTCGGGCGTTCCGAAATCATCGGGCGCGGCGTAGCGCAGCAAAAAATCGCCGCGCTTGAGATATTTTTCGATGGCTTCCACGGTGCCGACAAAGCGCGGGTCGGTGGCCTCGACAAAGCCCATATGCTGCAATAGCAGCAGGCTCGAATCGAGGTCTTCTCCGCCGTAGCAATCGACAAAGCTGTTGAGCTTTTCGTTCCACGCCTGGTCGCAGATTCGCTGGTGAATGCGATCGGCATGATCCTGCCAGTACTCGGCGCGTCCTGCATTTCGCAAATGGACCGCGACACGGGCGAGCCTGTCGCACGCCGCCCAGCACATGGCCGCTGAAAAGGTATGAACCTTCGCGATGGTGCGGAATTCCCAGATACCGGCATCGGGTTCGTCGTATAATCGGACGGCCTGTTCCCCGATCGCCTCGAGCCGTTCGAACATGCGCCCGGTACCAGGGTGGGCCATGCGCACGTCGAAAAACATCTGCGTCGCCGCCATGATAACGCTGCCATAGACGTCATTCTGAATGTGCTCGAAGGCCTGGTTGCCGACCCGGACCGGGCCGTCGCCCCGATAGCCGGATAAATTGGATTCGGTTCGTTCGGTCAGCCTTGCATCGAGGGTGATGCTGTAGACCGGCTGCAAATGTCCGTTAACGGCTGTCGCCGCCACATTGGTAATATACCGGAGGTAATCATCCATGGTGCGTGTCGCGCCCAGCCGGTTGAGCGCATGGACGACGAAATAGGCGTCGCGCAGCCAGCAATAGCGATAATCCCAGTTGCGCTGGCTGCCCGGCGCCTCGGGAATTGAGGTGGTCAGCGCGGCAATCACCGCGCCGCTTTCTTCGAAGGTGCAGAGCTTGAGCGTAATGGCGGCGCGGATGACCTCTTCCTGCCATTCGAAAGGGATCGACAGTCCGCGGCACCAGTCGCGCCAGTAATCGATGGTGCGTTCAACGAAATCACGCCCTGTTTCTTCGATGCCGCCCGACAAGGTCTCATCGGGGCCGAGGAACAGCGTCATGGGCTGTTCGACAATAAAGGGGATTTCCTTGAGGACGAAGGACACCGGGACGTCCGTGGTCAGGCGGACGGTGGCGTTGGGAATCACGTAGCGAATGTGATTGCTGCCGTGGGTTACTTCGGGCCGTCGCGCGCCATGCTCCATGGCCGGTCGAAGGCGGACAACGATACGCGGATTGCCGATCACCGGCCTTAACCGGCGAATGATCATTTCCGGTCGGTAGGTTCGGCTGAACTGCTTGAAGCGCGGCGCGAAATCGGTGATCTCCAGCGCCGAGCCATGGGTGTCGTAAAGCGTGGTCACGACAATGGCGCTGTTATGCAGGTAGCGCTGCTCGCTGCGGGCAAAATCTTCGATGTCGATGGCGAAATACCCGCGATCGGGGGCGTTTTCACCGCCATCCATCAACGAACAGAAAACGGGATCGCTGTCATAGCGGGGCAGGCAGGCCCAGACAATCCGTGCTTGTCGGTTAATCAGTGCGCCAAAGGAACAATTTCCGATGACCGCGAGGTTCAAGTCGCTCATACGGTTGCTTTCCCCGTTTTGCCCCATCTTGCAATGTCAGGCTTTGACCATGTCTTCGAGCCAGCGGATAACACCGGTGACATCGGCCACATGATATCGGGCGGCGGTTGTTACATCGTTACCAACTCGAATGGAATGTCCGCCGCGCGAATTGACCAGCTCGAAGCCTTTCTCATCGGTGATATCGTCGCCGATAAAAACCGGCAGACGCCCGGAAAATGGCGGCTCCGCGAGAAAATCGGCGATGGCGGTTCCTTTATCCCCCTGACCCGGCCGAATCTCGACGAGTTTTTTACCCTTTTGCAAAAACAGATTTTCCACGGAACGAGAGACAAGATTTTCCGCCAGGTCCGTCGCTTGTGTTTCCAGTTCGGGTCTGTTCCGGAAATGGATGGCCATGGACAAGGTCTTGTCTTCCAGAATGGTACCCGGGTTTTCCGCCACGAAGCTGGAAAACGCATCGCGGATTATCAGCATGTCGGGCATGGCCCGTGGCCGACTTACATTGCCGCCGCTGGCGCGCCGTTCCAGCCCGTGATTGCCAGCCGCCGGCAGATGCAGGGGGGCGAACAGGTGATCCAGGGTATCGATAGTGCGGCCGCTGACCAGGGCCACGGCGCCGTCCAGCTTGTGCTGCAGCGCGGTTAGCAGGGCGATCAGCCGGCTATCCGCATGGACAGCATCGGGTTCCGCCGCGATTTCCACGAGCGTTCCGTCCACATCGAGAAACAGCGCCCATGGAATTTCTCCGGGCACAGGCAGGGAGCTTGTGGAATTGCGCCGCGGGAGCGACCCGGGAGAATTTTTATCAGGGGGATCTGGGATCGATGTCATCGCGGGGAGAAAACGCAGATCGGCCCGCTATGTCAAGCAGAGACGGGGCCAGGACCGCTAGTAGTCTGAATCATCTAAAGCACAGGGTATAGGTTTTTCAGTTTGATGCGGGCGTCTTGTGTTG
>JAQBTY010000319.1 GCA_027624735.1 Pseudomonadota bacterium
AGCGCACCGGCGCCGTAGATGCCGGTGGGGTGGAACTGGATGAATTCCATATCCTGCAGCGGAAGTCCGGCGCGCAGGACCATGGCGCTGCCATCGCCGGTCTGCGTGTGCGCCCCGGTGCAGGAGAAGTAGCTGCGTCCGTAACCGCCGGTCGCGATGATAACCATCTGGGCGCTGAAGCGATGGATAGTACCGTCGTCCAGGTTCCACGCCATCACCCCGGCAATTTTACCATCCACGTCGTGGATCAGATCGAGCGCGAAATATTCGATGAAGAACTCCGCCTGATGGCGTAGTGACTGCTGATACAGCGTATGCAAAATAGCATGGCCGGTGCGGTCAGCCGCGGCGCAGGTGCGGTGCGCCGGCGGGCCTTCGCCATATTCGGTTGTCATGCCGCCAAACGGGCGCTGGTAGATCTTGCCTTCTTCGGTGCGCGAAAACGGCACTCCGTAATGTTCCAGCTCGATCACCGAGGGCATTGCCTCACGGCACATATATTCAATGGCGTCCTGATCGCCGAGCCAATCGGCACCCTTTACGGTGTCGTAGAAATGCCAGCGCCAATCGTCCTTACCCATATTGCTCAACGCCGCCGAAATGCCGCCCTGGGCCGCGACAGTGTGGCTGCGGGTGGGAAACACCTTGGTGATGCAGGCGGTCTTCAGCCCCTTGAGCGCGAGCCCGAAGGTCGCCCGCAAACCGGCGCCGCCCGCGCCAACGACAACCACATCGTAGGTATGATCGATAATCTCATATGCCTTGGTCATGATGGACTACCCGCAAACGCAATTTTAAGGACCGCGAAAGCGGCCGCCACGGCCAGAAAAGCCGCGGCAAACTTCACCAGGACGATACTCGTTATTTTCAGCCACTCGGCATGAACGTAATCCTCGATCACGACCTGCATGCCAAGCTGCATATGATGGAAGGTGGCAGCGATCAGCAGGACCAGGAGGATGGATGTCACCGGTTGGGCAATCCACGCCCGGACCGCGACGAACTCAGCGCCAGCCAGACCGGCGACGGACGCCACGAACCACAACACCAGCGGAACCAGCGCTATCGCCGTGAGACGTTGCGCCCACCAGTGGTGCACCCCTTCCTTGGCGGACCCGAGCCCGCGTACTTTCCCGAGATCCGTTTGCAGGCTCATCACAGCGCTCCCATGGACATATAGCCCCAGACCCAGGCGATCCCGGTCAGGGCCAGCGACATGATCACCACGGCCCAGCCGGAGGCGGCGACCGTCGGAAGCTCATAGCCCCGTCCCATATCCCAGAACAGATGCCGGATGCCGTTGCACAGATGATAGAACAGGGCGAAGGACCAGCCGAACAAAAGCAGCCTGCCGATCCACGATCCGATAACAGACTGAACAATGTTGAAATAACCCGGCCCGACCGAGGCGGCGATCAGCCACCACACCAGAAGCAGCGTTCCCGCCGCCAAGGCGACACCGGTGATCCGGTGCAGAATAGACAGAACGGAGGTTATTTGGGGTTTATAAACTTGAAGATGAGGCGAAAGCGGGCGACCACCCGTATCCATAACGCGCTTCCCAAACTGTTCGATGCGCGAAACAAGGCTGATCGCGCTACTGCTTTCGGGTTTAGCCCCTCATTTGTCTTTAGTCAATTGACGTTAGACGAATCAGGCCGCATTCGGCATGAGCGGATAAACGACGAACGGGCTCAAACCCAAACCGGGATAAATATGTGGATATCCTGTGGATAAAATAGGCCTGGTCGCCAGTCGTGTGCTGGGGAATTATTTCATCCCCGCCGCTTTTTTCGCAACCTGAATGATGTCCGCCGGTGTCGCCATATGCTCCCGGATCAATTTTTCCAGTTCAACGCCGGACAGCGGCGCCAGATCCATCTTGCGTTTCTTGGCGGCGGCAATAAATTTCGGATCGCTCATTGTATCATCGAACGCCTGGCGCAGCGCGGCAACGCGGTCTTCGGGAACACCGGGCGGCGCTGCAAACATCCGACCGAAGGAGGCTTGGGCAGATAGGAATTTCACCGCTATTTTCTGTCTTGGGTCGCTCACGAGGTCCATCAGCAGCGGCACGTCGGGCCGCAATTTATCCTTGGCGAGCGCGACCTGGACCAACTGGATTTCCTTCAACATATGGGGCCGCCGGGTTCTCAGCGTACCCCAGGGGGCGGTTACCGTTTGGACCTCGCCCCGTTCGAACGCGAGCGCGGGCCCCGACGATCCTTTATAACCCGACACGATCCTGAATTTGGTGCCCATCGCCCAATTCATAATGGCATAGGGTAGATGGGTGCTGGAGCCGGGCCGGGTTATGCCGGCAACGAGTTCGGTGCTCTTCATGGCCTCGATGGTCGTTGCCGGGGCGGACCGCTTGACCGTCACCACCGAAATTATATCCACCATACGGCCGAGCCAATTGAAATTGGCGGATTTGTATTTGACGCCTTTTCGGCCGGTTGCTTCGCTGGTGGGTTGCGATGACAGAAAAGCTCCCAACGACGCGCCGTTCTTAGGGGTAACGTTGTAGACGTAGTTCGCTGCCTTCACGCCGGCGCTGCCGTTCATGAACTTCAGCGTCATGGAGGGCTTGCCAGGAATATGGTCCGCCATGAATTCCGCCAGCACGCGGGAATAAAGACCATAGCCGCCACCGGCTCCGGCCGCCACATAGACCTCGACATTCCTGCCCTTGTAAAAATCGGCGACCGGATCGGCATATACTGGCGCAGGCGCCGCAACCAGCATGGTCAAGGCGAGTATTGGCGACGTCGGCGCAAGAAAATTTTTCAACATATGAATTTTCCTCCCAAATTTTGTAACGTTGCCTATTTTGACATCGCCCTATTGATTTAATGATGCACAATATCGCTCCTAGTGGATAGAATCTAACATATGGTACCCCTACGATCCCGTATCCTGGTTTCTCGGCAGGAGATGACCCGAAAGCGATGCCATCGCATCGGTGAGGGTCGTCGACGCATCGAGAAACCAGGATACGGGATCGTAGGGGTACCATATGTTAGATTCTATCCACTAAACAACCGGCGCTCTTCTTGGACCGCTATTTGCCTGATATGCTTTCAAAAATGAGACAAAAATAACCGCGGAGGCAACAAATGACCGACAAGGCAATGAGCCTGGAAGAGCTCGACCAGAAACTATTCGCCATGGCGAACGCGCAGCTCGCATCGAAAGAATACCGCGATCTTTATGCGGTGCGGCTCAATCGCGAAAATGCGGCTTTCTATATCATGCAGCGCCATCATTTCGTGCTTAACCGGCGGTGCTGCTGGGCCGCGGTGCAATGCACGGCACCGTTCGACGTCAAGCGCATGATCTGGGAGCACGAAGAGGACGAGCTGGTCGGCGACCGGTCGCGGGGTCTCGCCGATCATGTCACGCTCGGCATGATGGAGGGCGAGTCCGTGGGGCTGACGCTCGATGATTTCGCCAAATCGAAGCCGGCCGATGGCGTCCAGGTCGCCTGTTACGCCTGGCTGCACATCGCCCGCGACAAGCCGTGGCTCGAAGCGTTTGCGGCATCCTGCATTCTGGAAATCGCCAACTCGGACGCCGTCGTCAAAAGCGGCGGCAACGCCCGGCGCATCGGCGAGAAGATGCGCGACGAACTTGGCATCGGATTCGAAAAGCAGGCGTCCAACGCCGAACACATGGAGATCGAGATCGAGCACGCCACCCTGCTCTCGAAAGCCGCCGCCAAATACGGAACGACCACCGAGGCGCAAGCGCAGATCCTGCGCGGCGCGGCAGCCAGCCTGGCCATCGACCGGGTCTATAAGGCGGCGCTGGCGGAGGAGATGGCGGCCCTCTCGGACGCCGTGGCGGCTTAACCAGGGAGGCAAGCATGGCAACAAAAACCACACAGGAAGATTTTTACGAGGCGGTGGAAGCCGCGTCCGTCGCGCCCTTATGGCGGCAGTTCAACGGCGAACAGCCGACCGAACCGTCCCCCCTCCCGCCCTTCATGTGGCGGTGGTCGAGCATTTCACCGCTGACCGAGCGGGCCGCCAGGGAAGTCCCCATGGAGGATGTGGAGCGCCGCGTGTTGTCGCTCAAGAATCCGCACCGCGGCGTGGCAGGCCCCGGCACCACAAAGAATCTGGTGGGCGCCATCCAGACCCTTCTTCCCGGCGAAACCGCCGAGGCGCACCGCCATAGCGGCAATGCGCTCCGGTTCGTTCTCGAAGGGCATGGCGCGGAGACCATTGTCGATGGCAAGACCTGCCTGATGGAAGAACGCGATCTGATCCTGACGCCGCTGCTGTCGTGGCACGCCCACCGTCATACGGCGTCCGAAAAGATCGTGTGGTTCGACGCCCTGGATATACCGCTGTTCCGGCATATGAACGCGTCGTTCTACGAAGAAGGCCCGCCGCCCAACCTGCCGCCGCAATCGCCCGATGCAGCGTTCCTGCAAGGCGGGCTGACCCCCGTGGACGGCAACGCACGGCCACCCTATTCCCCCCTGTTCCGCTACCCGTGGGCAGCGGTCCTGCAGGCCCTGAGCGATATGCCGGCGGCCGACGACGGGTCGCGCACGCTGCGCTACACCAACCCGGCGACCGGCGGACCGGCCATGACCCTGATCGATTGCTTCGTGCTGGCGCTCGCCAAGGACCGCGATACCATCCCTTACCGCACCACCAGCGATGCGCTCTGCGTGGTCGCCGACGGCGAAGGCGAAAGCCAAATCGGCGAGCACAGTTTCACCTGGCAACGCAACGACATCTTCACCCTGCCCAACTGGAGCTGGATTTCCCACAAGGCGGTCTCCGGCGACGCCAAGCTGTTCCTGGTCACCGACCGCGACGCCATCGACCGGCTCGGCATGCTGCGGGAAGAGACGCGCGCGTGAGCGTGGTGTGAATTAGGAGGTTGTGCACCTTCTCCGCTTGAAAGTTCTCGTCCTTGATGGGGCAGTCTGAGACCGCCCCCTACACGAATTCGGAGACGGTAGGGGTGGGTCTGAGACCCACCCATGTCAAAGCCGGAACGCGCTGGAAAAAACTAGCCCGGATTATTCACGGTGGTCGGATGGTTTGAGCAAGGCGCGTGGTATCGTCCGGGTTGACGG
>JAQBTY010000320.1 GCA_027624735.1 Pseudomonadota bacterium
TTTTCGCGTCATATCTCCAAAGGATTTTCGGGTTCTGACGTGAGCGGAGTATACCATTGCCAAATTGGTGACCACAAGGGCGGCTATTTCACGTGCTTGTGACCGCGCGTGAATTGGAATGGCGTGCGCGCCGCACAATATGGGAACTGTAAAACAACGCGGGTCTGGAAGGATTGGAATGGTGACGCGACTTAAAACTATCCTTGGCGCAGCGGCCTTTGTTTTCTGCACCGGGTTTGGCAGCGGCGAACGTCTCTTCGCGCCGAGTGCCGAACTATGGCAGCGCTGGCAAACGCACGATGCCGCCAGCATGGTGGTGATCGATCATGGCATTTGGGACCGCCTGCTGAAAAAGTTCGTGGCGCCGGGCAGGGACGGCCTGACCCTGTTCCGCTATGGCGCGGCGAACCCGACGGATCGTCAAAATCTAGACGGGTACGTTGCTGCCCTTACGGCGCTGCCCATCAGCGCCTATAATCGCGCCGAACAGAAGGCGTACTGGATCAATCTCTATAATGCGCTGACGGTGAAGGTGGTGCTTGACCATTATCCGGTCAAATCCATCCGCGATATCGATATCTCGCCGGGCTTCTTCTCGGACGGACCGTGGGGCAGGAAACTGGTGACGATAGAGGGCGAAGCAATCAGCCTGAACGACATCGAACACCGCATCCTGCGCCCCATTTGGCGGGACAACAGAGTCCATTACGCCGTCAATTGCGCCTCCATCGGCTGCCCCAATCTTCAGCCCATGGCCTACCGCGCCTCATCCATGGATGCCATGCTGGAGTCCGCGGCCAGGGCCTATATCAACAGCCCGCGCGGCGTTGCCGTAAGCAATGGCGCGATCACCGTGTCGAAAATCTACGACTGGTTCATCGCCGATTTTGGCGATGAGGAGAAATTCGTGATGGCCCACCTGACCAAATACGCCGCTCCCGGCTTGCGCAAACACCTTTTGACTATCGGGAAAATCGACGACGTCGCCTATGACTGGCGGCTGAACGATTCGGGGAATTAGACGTTCAATGCGCCTATATTTCGGTTTGACGGAAACACCCCACCGCACCCGCGCCCTTGCATGCTGCTCAGGCGCTTGTCGTTGGCGCAGTGTGCGCATGCTCCGGGGAAGGAGGCCACGCGGGTGAAAAAACTTCCTGACCATGTTGTCGGCTATCAGCGCACCAATCTATTTACACAGGAGAGCGTGCCATCGGGGCTGCTGAATAACCACGCGACCAGGGAAGGCGTGTGGGGATTGATTCAGGTCGAAAAAGGCCGGCTCGAATATACGATTGAAAACAAGGAAGTTCACATTCTGACACCGGAAAACAGCGGTGTTGTCGAACCGACTGTTTCCCATCATGTCAGACCCTTGGGTGAGGTCCTGTTTTTCGTCGAGTTCTATCGATGACGTCGGCTCCGGCCGATTCAAGGCCTGGTTCTGAAAGCAAAAAATCGCGCCGAACCGCAGCTTCTATTTTTTAAATACCTTATCCTCACAGGGAACCGGGTAAGAAAGCTGTGTGTCCGAATAGGTCCGGTTCCTGTCGTAACACCCCACGATCAGATTTGCTGGATCTTCGGTATTTTTAAGATCGCCGGAACGATGGCTTTTCCCATCCGAGACCACTTCAAAATGAACATGCGGGATGTCAATCGACCGTCCTGACGTTCCCATATAGCCGATAACCTGGCCTCTTTTGATCGGCATGTCTTTTACGATCGAGCGGGAAAGGTGGCAGTAGACCGTCCAACGATTAAGTGCGGGATGAAAAAGGGCGATGCCAAGTCCGCAGCCCTCTGCCCTTGTTTTACTTCCTCGGACCTTATGTAAAGTCGCATCGGTGGCGGCAAGTATGGGAGTGCCGTCACGTCCACCAATGTCCAATCCTGAATGTGCGTCATTGCGACTCCTGCCGTCTACGCCGGAAAATGACCCCCAGCCAGACAGTATATCCGGGCTGGTTCCCCCTGTGACGCAGGCGCTCAATACAAGACTGACCACAAGCGGCAATACAACTTTTGCGCTGTTATGCATGTTTCGTACCTCTCGCCCACGTTTCACGGAGCTGTTGCTCTGAAAATGAAAACTTATGAAAAACAATATAGCCGGACGCACCCTGCGCCAATTTCAGGTATAAGGGTTTCGGAACCGCCAGCGGGCGATGCCATGAAAAAAAACTTTTCCTGGGGACTCCGGCGCCGGTTCATGGGAGCGACATGGTCTCGGGCAGCGTCGCCCGGCGGTAATCCGGCTATTTCGTTCGGGCGCGATTCCGGCTATGTATTCGAGCGCAATTTTTGAATTGGAAGGATGGGTCAGATTAGCCAGCTAACCGAACGGCGCCAAAGCGTTCCGGTCAAAATCGGTAAGGTAATTGTCGGCGGACGGGCGCCCATTGTCGTGCAGAGCATGACCAATACGGACACGGCGGATGTCGCGTCGACCACCGAACAGGTCGCGATGCTCGCGCGCGCCGGATCGGAGCTCGTCCGTATCACCGTCGATCGCGATGAATCGGCCCAGGCCGTGCCGCATATTCGCGAGGCGCTGGACAAGATGGGTGTCGATGTGCCGCTGGTCGGCGACTTTCACTATAATGGCCATACGCTGCTGACCAAATATCCGGCCTGCGCGGAAGCCCTGGCCAAGTACCGGATCAACCCCGGCAATGTGGGGTTCCGCGAAAAGCGCGACGTGCAGTTCTCGACCATGATCGAGGTTGCGCTGAAATATGATCGCCCGGTGCGGATCGGGGTCAATTGGGGCAGTCTGGATCAGGATCTGCTGACCCATTTGATGGATGAGAACGCGGCCTTGCCTAATCCCAGAGAGGCGACGGACATTACCCGCGAAGCGATGATCCAGTCGGCGTTACTGTCCGCCGAACGGGCCGAAAAACTGGGGCTCGGCGCCGATCACATCATTATTTCGTGCAAGGTGTCGGACGTGCAGGATCTGATTTCGGTCTATGGCGAACTGGCCGGCCGCTGCACCTACGCCCTGCATCTTGGGCTGACCGAAGCGGGCATGGGATCGAAGGGGATCGTCGCATCGACCGCCGGCATGGCGGTGCTGCTGCAGCAGGGGATCGGCGATACCATCCGTGTTTCCCTGACGCCCGAACCGGGCGGCGATCGCTCACGCGAAGTAATCGTGGCGCAGGAAATGCTGCAGACCATGGGGCTGCGGTCGTTCGTGCCGCTGGTCACGGCCTGTCCCGGCTGTGGCCGGACCACCAGCACGGTGTTCCAGGAACTCGCCAGCAAGATCCAGACCCATATCCGCGAACAGATGCCGCATTGGGCGGAAACCTACGTCGGGGTCGAGGAGATGAACGTCGCGGTGATGGGCTGCATCGTCAACGGGCCCGGTGAAAGCAAGCATTCCGATATCGGCATCAGCCTGCCCGGCACCGGCGAGGAACCGGCCGCGCCGGTCTTTATCGACGGCCAGAAGGCGATGACATTGCGGGGCCCGCGCATCGCCGAGGAATTCCAGCAGATCGTCGATCAGTACGTCGACAAGAACTACGAAAAGCGCGTGCCCTGAGGCGCAGTCTCAGGTCTGTTGCGGCGGGGTTTTGTTGACGTCTTTGTCCTTCGTCTCGCGCTGGGTCAGAAGGAAAGACGACGCAACGATAATCGCGCCGCCGACCCACACCCAGACCACCGGCCATTCGCCAAAGAAGACCAGCCCCACGAGGGCGGCGATGGGCAGCCGCAGGAAATCGAGAACGGTGACCAGTGTGGCATCCGCCGCCGCATAGGAGCGCGCCAGCGTGCGCTGGGTCCCAAAAGCGCCCATGGCCAGCAGCCAGGCGAACTGCTCGAGAGTCGGCGTTGCCCAGAAAAACACGGCCGGGATCAGCGCGAGGGGGGCGACGCTCAGCGCCTGATAAATCGCGATGGTGTCGGGGTGATCGGTAAAGGACAGCGCTTTGATAAAGATCGTGTTGCAGACGGTCATCGCCACGGCGCCGAGCGCAAACACCACCCCGATATTCATCTCGGCGAAGCCGGGCCTGACGACGACCAGGCCGCCTATAAATCCGATGCCGATGGCGATCCAGCGGCGCCCCCGCGCCAGTTCGCCAAGGAACAGGATGGCCGCGATACAGGCGAAGACCGGGCGGGTAAAGACGATGGCTGAGATATCGGCCAGCGGGATATGGGTTGCGGCATAGAAATAGCCGACCAGGCTTAGATAGGCGGTCACGCCGCGAATGGCATAGAGGCGATACCGTGTGGTTTGCAGACGCCGTCCGCCATGCTGAAAGGCAAGCGGCGCCAGAAAGGCAAGCCCGAACAGGCTGCGGAACAGAACGATCACGAATATATCCAGATCGGGCGCCAGGTGGCGCGAGATCGCCATCATCCCGGTAAAAGTCGCACCCGTGCAGCTTATCCAGAAACCCGCCCGCACGGGCCCCGGCAAAGCCGCGAACCGTGTTTCGATGCTCGGAAAAAGGCTCATGCAGTGTTATAAAGCGCCCCCGCCGTTGGCGCTAGGGAGGACGGCGACAGACGCCCGGTATCCGGATCACGGGTTCCTTGGCACACGCAGATAGATGGGCGATGAATTTCTCCATCGTCCCAATTCACCCGACCATATTCTTATCGATTAAATCAAGTGGGCGACGCGTAACTCCAAAAAATCGATCAGAACTTAATCGCAACGCCTGCCATAATGCTGTGGTTCATATAATCATACTCGATCGTTTCAGTTCCGTTGCCGAACTTTGGGGCCATGGTGCCAAATACCCGATAGGACAGGCTAAGCGTGGATTTAGCGTTTACCCTGTAGCCAATCCCTGTACCAAGCTGGACGGCAAGTACTGTGTCTGACTGATTGAAGACTCTCGCAGTACCGCCTACGCTCGTGATGTCTAAATCCATATTCGCGCTCCCGACACCTCCGCCAATGAAGGGAACCCATTTGGAGCCGGTGTTAAAATCGAACCAGCCGTTGGTCATGAAACCGAGCGTTGATATCTTGCCGCCAAGCGCAAAAGTTCCCGTCCTAGCCCGGATTATTCACGGTGGTCGGATGGTTTGAGCAAGGCGCGTGGTATCGTCCGGGTTG
>JAQBTY010000321.1 GCA_027624735.1 Pseudomonadota bacterium
TATCAAAGGGAAAAGACCATTATGCGACGATGATTAAACCGACTTGACAGAAAACGCCTCATATAAATGCGGTATTATGATACCGTATTTCTACTGTGCTTGGGGTTGTTCCTCGAATTTTTTCACTGCCTCCCCCTTTAATGGGTTTAGTAGGGCTGAATGGTGAAGGCGCGGGCCGCTATCGAAAGTTCGGCATGACCTGTTCGGAGAACAGGCGCATGGAGGCGGCGGCCTCGTCAAATGTGACCAGGTGGAAGTTCACCTGCATGGAGAGGTACTCGAACTCACCGGCCACATCGATGTAATCGCCCAGCTGTTTGCAGATATCGTCCGGCGTGCCGGCGAGGATGGCGCCGGCTTCCAGCATGGAATCGAACGAGGTTTCGCGCAGCTTCGCCATGTGCTGTTCGTAGCCGGGATAATCCTTTGACGAGGCGGTGCCCTTGCCCCAGCCGGAATTGGATTCGATGGCGCTGATCAGGGAGTCGAAATATTTGTTCACGTTGGGGCGCGCGATGCGGTAGGCCTCTTCCCTGTCCTCATGGCAGAACATGTGAAAACCCATGGCGACTTTGCCGCGGCCCTTATGGCCGGCCTTGTCCCATTCTTCGCGATAGATATTCAGCACGTCGCGCATGGCCGGGCCAGCGAAGGCCACCAGCATGAGATTGTTGCCTGCTTTCCCCGCCGCGCCGACCGATTCCGGGGTCCCGAGTGCTGCGGTCCAGATGGGCGGGCGCGGTTGCTGGGTCGGGCGGGGCAGGGAGGTGACATTGTTGAAGCTGTGGAACTTCCCCTCGAAGGTGACGTTTTCTTCCTCCAGAAGACGGCGGATGATCGTCACCCCTTCTTCGAAGCGGGCGCGGCTTTCGTCCATGGAGCGGCCAAAGCGCTGAAACTCATGGGGCAGGAACGCGCGGCCGAAGCCGCAATCGATGCGGCCGTTGCTGATCGCATCCACCATGCCGATTTCGCCGGCCACCTTGAGCGGGTGGTTGAAGATGGGCAGGACCGCGCCGGTCAGAAGGCGCGCCTTTTTCGACCGCTGGGAGGCGGCCGTCAGGAAAATATGCGGCGAGGGGCTATAGCCGCCATAGGGCTCGAAATAATGTTCGACGGTACGGACCTGGGAATAGCCCAGCTCATCGCACAGCCCCACCAGATCGAGGGATTCATTCCAATACTGCTGGGCCGATTTCTGATCCGGTCCGATGTCGGGAAAAAACTGCAGGCCGTATTCCATCTGGTTTCCTAACTCTTTCCAATTCTGGCACTATGCCGCCGCATTCTTTTAGCCGATCGCAAGTGTGTGTTTAAGAATGTCATCATACATCAGGTGCTGCACGTCGATCATCTGTTGGACAGTTTTAAGCACCTGCCGGCGGTCGTCTTCGGTCTTCGCGAACTGGTCGAGGAGTTTGAAGCCGACGTCGGAATGTTCCTCATCGGCGCTGTCATGGATCACCCAATAGGCGACAGCCTCTTCGCTCAGTTCGAACTGTTCCTGTAATTTGCGGGCGATCTTTATATAGAGCCCCGGGATGGCTGCTTCGCCGGCCAGCATGTGAGCGGCGACGCCTTCGAGGAAAGTTTTCGAGCAGATCAGGGTGAAATAGGCCTGGAAGGCGACCACCCCGCCGCAATAGGGCGGGTCGTACATGTCCTCGGGCGCCAGCCCCATGCCCTTGGCGTAGTTGAGATAGAGCCGATGGTGCGACACGCCGTTCGACATCAGCCGGCCGGTCGCTTCCTCATAGGCGACCTCGGCGATCATTTCGCGCCACGCCGGATCGGGGCAGATGGTATAAAGATTGCCGTGGTAATTATGGTTATGAAGCGGAATACCGCCATGCTGCTGGCAGACGTAACGCGACTGCTCCCAGTTCCACCGTCCCTCCACCATGCCGGTCCACAGCGAATGCCCGTACATGGGCATTTCCTGGTGGATTTCGGCGATGCGGTCGAGCACATCCTGGGTCGTCAAAGCCATGGCGGTTCCTCTTGAACATTTCCTTTGCCGATTATGAAAGAACGGCCGAATTCTGTCCAGACCGGGGGCGCGCTTTGTCGCGTATATCCGCCCAGTAGCTGGTATAAGATAAGGACAATTTGAGGGGAGAAAATCCAATGACCTTATTTGCCACTGGCGGGTGTTTATGCGGCGCCGTCCGGTACGATTGCTCTGAGCCACCGTTGATGACGGGCGCGTGCCATTGCCGTGACTGTCAGCGCAATTCGGGTAGCGCCTTCGCCACCTTGATGATCTTTAAGAAAGGGTCCGTCGCGGTCAGTGGGGACGGTGTATCCCGTTTTAGCCACACGGGCGGCAGCGGCCAGTCGGTGGAACGCTGTTTCTGTTCCAAATGCGGCTCGCCGGTTTCCGCCTTCTATGAGGTGACGCCGGATTTCACCGTGATCTTCGCCGGCACCATCGACGACCCAAGTCTGGTCAGGCCGCAATGGAATATCTACACCGCCGGCAAACAGCCCTGGGTCGAGCTGCCACCGCACGTGAAATCATTCGCGGGCGGCTACGGCAGCGAGTAGGAGGCAGATTATAAACTCGCTGGCAGCTGGCAATTGAAACTACATTGACCATTACAGGGAGCGCGCAGCCATGCCATATGCCATCAACAAGGGCGTCAAAACCTATTATGAGGTGACCGGCGAGGGGCCGGATTTTCTCATGTTGCACGCTAACCCGTGCGACCACCGCATGTGGATGTACCAGGTTGCGTTCTTTTCCCGCCGCTTCCGTGTAATCGCCACCGACATGCGGGGTTATGGCAGAACCGACAAACCGGAAGATCCCTACGGGTTCGAGGCGCTGGCGGAAGACGCGTTTGCCGTCTGCGATCAGGAAAACATTACCGGAGGCATCATCGCCGGGGCGAGCATGGGCTCCAAGATCGCGTTCAAGATGGTGCTGAAGCGGCCCGGGCTGTTTCAGGCGATGATACATGTGGGCGGCAATGCGCATCGCGGAACCTCCTATGACGACAGGGCGGCGGGCTATCTGGGCGCCGACGTGCCGTCCTACCGGGCCGGTCATTTAGCGGAACTGTTTGCGCCGGGCTTTTCGGAGACACCGCGGGGAAAATTTCACAGCAAGATCGTTCTGGATGATTCCACGGCGCTATCAGGCAAGGCGATCTCGACCCTGTTCCATAGCTTCGACAGGGTCGATCTGGCGAGTCAGGTGTCGGCGATCAACATTCCGGTGCAGATCGTCAACGGCATCCACGATAACTCCCTTGAAGGAGGGCGGAAGACTGCGTCGCTGATCGACGGCGCGCGCCATGAAGCAATCGACAACGCCGGTCATCTTTGCTGTTTGGAAGACCCGGCGAGATTTCAGGACATTTGTGTGTCGTTCTTAAGGGAAAACGGGCTTTATCCGGGAATTTAAGCGCTGCCCTGAGGCGGGCCGCCCATGACGGTATCTTCTTTGATGCCGTCCTCAATTTCGTCAAGCAGATCGGATAGAGCCGCTTCGAGTTCGCTTCTTTGCACACCTTCTTCCATCATTACGCCGAGCAGGCTGGCGGCGCCGTGCAGCGCAACGGAGAATCTCGGAAGCTCGTTGGCCAGCTCCCAGGCGGCGGCGGCTGGAATCAACGCCATTGAGACAACATCCTGGGTGCGGCAGACGATGCAGTCGTCGCTCAAATCATGGTTGGAGAGTGCTTCCAGATCGATTTTCATGGGCATTACCATTTCTGCTAGAAATTTGTGTTCGCGCGAACCCATAACATCTTTACACCCCGGGTGCATGAAAAGAAGTAGGGACGGCCGCGGACTTGAATGGATTGAGAAGGCGAGCAATCCAACACGGACAAGATGCGTCAGATTTAAAGAAATGCGCTCAAGGTCGACCCAGGACCTTCGTGATCTCCGCGACGCTGGACATGATCTGAGGCTGGAACTTAAAGAAAACGGCGCCACAGCCTACGAGAGCCGACAGAAGTATCCAGGTCATTGTACCAAATAGCCGGGATTTGCGTGGCGTATCAGTTTCATCTTCGAGCGGGGGGATCAACGGGTTGACGGGGTTTGCGCCAATTCTGGATTTCGGCCTCTTTTTCGGTCTGTTTTCATCTTTGACGATTATCGTCGGCTGACTGCCTTTCGGATTGGGCAAAGTTTCAGGGGCTGTTTCGGAAGTGTCGGTTTGGGCGTTCGGAGACGTCGCCTCTACAGAAGGTGACGCTGCGGACCCGTCGCCTTTGAACGTCGGCATTTCCTCTAAGGATGTCGAAATCTCGCCCTGAAACAATTCTCTTTCGGATGGGATCGTCAGTGGACCCGCATCTGAATCAATTAACACGGTTTCGAGGTTTGTGGGGGGCTGGGATTCGGTCAAACCGGCAGCGTGACCATCGGTCGCGAAGCGATTGGACATTGGCGTCGATCCGTCGGCTCGTTTGAGACCGGCGCCGGCCCGCTTGGCCTCGCGGAGCAACAGGGCCTGGGCCTGTTCGAGTATTTTGAGCAATCTGTCGCGCTCGGCCTCGAACTTGATTTCTTTTTCCTTTAGCTCTCGCACCACCTCGGCAAGATCGGCCGCTAACCACATGTTTTTCTTGTTTTTTTGGTCGAGTTCCGACTTCATTCGATCGTATTCATAGATATCGATCTGGCCCACCGCGGAGGCAATTGTCCGGTCGTTACTGACCCGGTTGCCAGGTTCGCCAAACAGCGTGATCAAATCGTCCACCTCAAGCAACTTGGCGCCGCCTTCTTCATAAATTGGCAAGTCTCCATCCTTTATGTGACGATGGATGGTAAGGGTGCTGCCAAAACCCTGCTGCGATGCCTGCAGAATGGTTAGACGTGCCATGTGTTCTGCCTTCTTGGTGCCGCTGTTCAACGAGGACGCGAGGACAGGCCCGGATTTGTCCTGAATTCCGCCAAAATTACCGCTGAAATGTTTAATTTGCCTTAGCGGCAAATCCATCAGGTAATTGCCTGGTTTTATGTAATTTTGACCGATCGGCGCATTTATGGAAGGTTAATACCAAGTCTCGCGGAGTGAGACTCACAAAGGGGATTTCTGAATCGGTCTATTTGTGATTCAAGAT
>JAQBTY010000322.1 GCA_027624735.1 Pseudomonadota bacterium
TTTCAATGGGCCCAGCAAGCGTTAATTTCGCTTTCTCAATGAGTCGGGGTATAATATAATTTCATTAAACCGAGCGGGATGCATCGTAACGCCCCATGGCCAGAGTCAAACTCGATAAGATCGATCTGCGTATCCTGCGTGATTTACAGGAAAATGGCCGCATGACCAATGTGGATCTTGCGACGCGGGCGGGTATCTCGCCGCCGCCCTGCCTGCGCCGGGTCAGGGCGCTGGAGGACACCAATTGCATCCGGGGCTACCACGCCGACGTGAACCCGGAAGCGCTCGGGTTTGGCGTCACGGTATTCGCCAATGTGGGGCTGCACAGCCAGGCGGAAGCGGATCTGCTGGCGTTCGAGGAGCTGGTGCGAAGCTGGCCGGAAGTACGCGAATGCCACATGCTGGCGGGCGAAACGGATTTTCTCATCAAGATTGTCGCGACCGACTGGGATTCCTACCAGAAATTTCTCACCACCCGCCTCACCGCCGCGCCCAATGTGAGCGTGGTAAAGTCGGCCCTTGCGATCCGCACTTCGACACACCGCCCCGGCGTCCCCATCGACCCCGATGCGACCGGCGATTCGTGACGGCGTAACCGGGGTCTGCTCACGAAACGAAAAAATCGTACGCCAGGCTTTTTCGCGAACCGCGTGATCAGTAGCGACAACAGATACAGCCGAAGTGACGAGCCGCTTCGCGTCACCTCGCGCCAAATGGTAGCTTTGGTCGGGCCGCCGTTAAGCGGCCAGGCTGGCGTACAAGGCAATCATCGCTACGATCGCTGCACCGACGCTCATCACCAGTACCATGCCCGCGAGCATATCTTTCGCCTTTCCGATGATTGGGTGCAGCCCCGGATGGAGGTGGTCGGTCATCGCTTCGATGGCCGAGTTCACCAACTCCGCGGCGAGCACCAGCGCGATGCACAGCACAATGAGCGCCCACCACAAGGCGGCGGGTCGAACAAGTGCGAATACGAAGAGAGCGGCGAAGCCGAGAACCACATGCAAGCGGAAATTCCGTTCCTCCGCCCAAGCGAACCGGATGCCGGAGAAGGCATTGCGTAATTTTTTCGGGAACGGCTGGTTTTTCACTGCCTCTGCCTGGGTGTTCCACACAGCCGCGCTGCGTCGATGCGGTCGTCCGAATCGAGCAGCCACATCTTTCCCCGCGTGAAGAAACGGTCGCCCATCAAATAGGTGCCGATTATTGGCAGAACCAGCGATCTCTGGCAAACGCCGAAAGGCTGTCTGGAGGATTTGAGGGATTCGACAAACAATTCGGCCGCCGCATCCACATCGGGCGAAATCGTGTGCAACACGCCCCACCGGATGCCATCGTATTCCCGCGCCACCCCCACGAATATACGATCCTCGCCAATCTGGTAAGAAGTTCTCCAAATCCGAACTGTCGCGATCGCCTTTCCCTGTGCACGCTGGATTACTCGCTCGAAGGCCAGATCGTTTATCCGGCCGTTCCAGAAAGCCGGTGGTAGTGGGGCTGTGGCATAGTCCAAGCCCTGTCTGGCAAGACGCAGCATGTTTTCCGGATCGGGTCTGTCGGCGCCTACCCATCCCGCCCGGACCAGACGGGCGGAGAGTACATCGGCGTCTTTCGCGACGATAGCGAACGCCAGCGGTTGCTCCGGCGCGCCAAGCAGGGTCACCGTGCTGGAAAGCTTTTGGGCGCGCAGCATATCATCGAATGGACGATCGACTTGGACAATCGTCTCAGGTGGGGGTGCATGAGCCGGCAGCGCGCGGGTGAACGCATAGCCAAGAACCCCGGCGGCTGCGACGGCGATCAGGCAGAACGCGGCTGTCCTGCGGCGGGGATCGCTCGGCGCATCCCATGCAATTCGTCCGCTTGCGCTCAGCCATTCCGTCAGGCTGATGCCGACGATTAGCCAAAGGGTTCCGACCAGGTAGCCCGCCCAGACATCGCTCAGATAATGCACGCCGAGCACGATACGGCTCAGGCCGATCAGGAGTACAAGCCCGCCGGTCGCGAAGAACAGCTTGGCCCGTACATTCCACAGGGTTGCGGAGCGGATCAGCAGATAGCCCAGGAAGCCATAGAAGGCGATGGCCGTGGTGGCATGCCCGCTCGGGAAGGAGTAGGACGATTCGAGCAGGACAGCCTCGACCGGCCGGGGCCGCTGAAAGGCTAACTTGCCCAGCAGGTTGAAGAGCGACGCCCCGAGGATCGACACCAGCAAGCCCGCGATCGCGTACTTCCGGTTCGTGAGCCAGATCGATAGGCAAACCACGACGAGCAGCGCCCCGACCACCGGCGGCCCGCCCAGGCTGGTAAGCCACACGAATGGGGAGATGACCGCTGGGGCGCGAAAAGCGGCGATCAGTTGGGCCATGGCATGATCGAGCGCGACGATAGGGTCGGAGGTGACGACGTCCTCGACAATGCCCGCAAACAGGGCCAATACGTACGCGAACGCCAAGACGAGAACGGTCAGCGGCAGGCCGCGAAAATGGGAGCGATCGACACGATCGGCGAGGAGGCGGACGCCGTCTGGATGTCGGCGCGCCAGTCGGCGCACATAGGGATTGCGGCTCAGAGCCAATTGGATCGAGCGGGCGAGCGAAACCCCTACATGCAGCACCGCGCGCCCCTGGCGCACGATGAAGCGCTGCAACAGCCACAGCAGCGCCCAAGCCAGCAACATGACGACCAGCGCCATCCCGGCACGCGACATCCATGCTTGCGCCAGATTGAGCGACTGCCCAAACAGGTAGCCGCCGCCGACCCATTGCAGGCCCCACCCGATGGCGCCCAGGACATTCCAGAGCATGAATGTGTGGCGCTGCATGCCGACGGTGCCTGCTACGAACGGTGCAATTTCCTTGACGCTCGGGATGAAGCGCGCGAAAAAGACGCTCTTTGCGCCATGCTGATCGAAGAAGCTGCGTGCTTGCTTAAAATGATCTGGCGTAATGAACCAGACGCCCGTCGCGCACCCACCCGTTGCCGTAGCGTCGCCCCAACCAGTAATTGAAATTGTCGCCAAGGACGGCGCCGGCGACCGCAAACCACAACAGATCACCGAAATCGAGATGGCCGCTGGCCGATAAGGCGCCAAGCAACAGCAAGAGGGTCGAACCGGGCAGCAGCAGACCGACCACGAGTGCCGTTTCGAGCAACGCAGCAAAGAAGGCCACCCAGTATCCGAGCAGATGGAAGTGCTCAATGGATGGCAGGATAGAGGGGAAGAGTCCTTCGATCATTGAAACCTTCGTGCCAGTCTGAGCACATGCTCGGGCAAGGCCATCGCGCTGCCTCGACGGGTTATCGAAAGCAGAACAACCCTCGAACCACGCTAAGCTTTAACCACCTGCATGACTGGCTGCCAAGCCAATCCCACGAGTGTGACAACGCAAAAAGTCGCGCCTGCATAGAAGGTGAACGACGCTCCGAGTTGATCCCACAACAGACCGGCCAGTACGACGCCCTCGTGATCGTTAGTTGCCAACACTAGGTTTGCCGCAATTAGGACAATCAGGCCGGGCGCCAACAGCGTCTTGTGACTCATGTGGTAGGAGACCTTGCCGAACGGATACGCAGACAAGGCGTAGATCAAATAGTCTGCCATCACGATGGCCATATCAACGACCCATGTTGGTGTGTCAATTTCCCCGTTAATCCGCTGGAACAGCGCCTGATTCAAGTCTTTAATTTCGTTCATTGTTTTCTTGTTGTACTCAACCAGATGCGCGTGTGTCTCTGCCCGAACGAACACAATCAAGCCATGATTTGCACTATCTTGAGCTTATACGCCAGCAGAAAATCGCCGCCGATGTGACACTCCCGATGCCCTCCGCAGTCGCCTCCCGAGGGGGGTGATCGAGCCACTCCGGCGCGACCTCCGCCTAGCTGACCTGGTATCAGCACCTGATCAGCGCATCCAATTGCAAACCGGTCTGACCCACTTAAATTTTAGGAATTCGCTGAATTAGAGACATTAGAGAAAACAAAGTTCACGCTCGCTCCAAAGTTCACGGTGATTTATTATCCTGTCCGGAAAGAATTTGGTCTGACCTGCAATGACTACACGGTCATCGACGGCATCCACATGTCATACCCTCGTAAGGTGGTAAAAAATCAGCGTCACCTCAAAGGACCGCACCATGAGCCTGCGCCGCCTGTGGATGGGTGATCTTCCGCTTGAGCAGGCCTTCTGGAGCTACGCCGTCATCGGCGGCATCGCCGTCAATGTGTTGACCAGCGTTGTCTTTCTCGTTCTGATTACGATGGATATGACGGTCGCGGCCCTCATCGCGGGCTACGTCTTGTCCGTTCCCTATAACGTGGCCGCGACCGTGGGCGTCTGGCGCGCCGCGGCGCGCGATGGATCAGAGTCACAAAAAGCCAAACTCTATCCGCTCATAACATTGGTCGGGATGGTGCTGCTCAGCGTGACATAATACGTAGCGTAATTCATACATAGCGTAATTCCGGTGGCCACTCTCCCAGGCCTATGATGCGGGGTCGCGTCGCGAAGACGCCCCCAATAGGCAAACAAAACAGCCCTTTTCATAATTTATACGATTTGCGAGTGTCGGCAGATTTTACATCTTTGATGCATTGTCTCAGGGAGCCGTCCGCAAGCCATTGAAAAAACACAATACGTCTAGTTGGCCTGGAACTTGCATAGGGTGAACCAGACCCATGCCGATACGAATGCTGAACCCAGCCCATCCGCAAGCTGACCCCAGCCGATCCGCAAGGCGAAGACGGACTGTTAGATGTCTTCTTCGTACAGTTTGTCGAAAAGACGGCGGTCCCCTTAAGAAAGGGACTGCCGTTTTCTTTATCGCGTTATGTTCGCGCGGGATCGACGGCAGTGGTTTCCTGGCGGCTGGCCCGTCATGGATTTGAAGTGGACAGGAAATTAGCCTGATCTGGAAAAAGGACGTGTCCAAGGTCTGCCACAAATGCCCTCCACTGCAAATACCAGGCTGAGAGCCGGCTGTCCATCGAAGAGACCGTCAAGTTCTGCAACGTGGCCAAGTGTCAACGGCGGAGTAAAATTAGACCACTTGGGCGGAG
>JAQBTY010000323.1 GCA_027624735.1 Pseudomonadota bacterium
CGCCGGTGATGGGCGCCATTGCGTTCGTCATGGCGGAATGGATCGAGGTCTCCTACACCACCGTGGTTATCGCCGCGACCGTACCGGCCTTACTGTATTTCCTGATCGTCTTTGTGTCGGTCCATCTGCAGGCGGTCAAGGACGGCATTTCCGCGATACCGCGCGCCGAGCTGCCCGATTTCTGGCCTGTTCTGATGCGCGGCTGGTATTTCCTGATCCCGATCAGCGCCCTGGTTTACTGTCTGATCGTGCTGAGTTTTCCGCCCGGCATGTCCGCCATGATCGCGTGCGCCGTGACCGTGCCGTGTAGTTTCCTGTCGAAGGACCGGTCGCACTGGCTCACCATCCCGAACCTGATGATCGCGTTCGAGGAAAGCGTCAAGCGCTGGACCGTCATCGCGGCGATCACCGGGGCGGTGGGCATTATGATCGGCGCCCTGGAACTTTCCGGCGTCGGCATCAAGCTGTCCAATTTCATTGTCGAACTCTCCGGCGGCAATCTTTATCTGGCCTTGTTCCTGGTCGGGTTCGCCAGCCTGATCGTCGGCATGGGGCTAGACTCGATCCCGGCCTATATCACGCTCGCGACCCTCATGGCGCCGGCGCTGATCGAGGTCGGCGTGCCCGATATCGCGGCGCATCTTTTCGTCGTCTACTGGGGGCTTGCGTCGTTCTATACACCCCCCATGTGCATCGTGGTGTACATCACCATCGGTATATCAGGCAGTCGCGTTTGGGAAACCGGATGGGAAGCGGTTCGTCTCGGGATCGCCGCTTTCCTGATACCCTTCGCGTTCGCCCTGAACCCGGCGCTGATGCTTCGCGGCGACCTCGACCGGATCGTGCTGGCGACGTCCACCGCGGCGATCGGCGCCATCATGGTGGCCAGCGCCGTTCGCGGGTTCGCCCTGACAAACATGAACTGGGCCGAACGCCTTCTGATGTTTGCCGGCGGCGTCCTGTTTATCGCCCCCGGCATCAAGCTGCCGGCAATCGGTTTTGGGATACTGGCTGTTGTCCTCTGTTGGCAGTATTTCAAGCCAAAGACCGTAGCGGGCGCGGCCGCCTGAAGGGGCTCGGCGACCCTCTCCCGCAACCGGGCCGGCAGAGTCACCCATTTTTCGGCGGGTCGGTCCCTGGCTCATGGCTTTGAATTGATCCCCGCCATCGGCGATGGTTTGAGGGTGGATTCCGTCCGGTAAAAGAAAAAAATTCGGCGGAAAAAAGCCCGGTTTTGCAAGAAAAACACTGTTTTTTACCCCCTGAAACGGGGGTTTTCCGCCGGTTTTTAACGGTTTTTGGCGGTCTTTTTAGCGATCCCGGCCGGCCCGGCGCGGCCGGCGCCCGACGCCGTTTCGCCGCCCAAAGTGACCTTTTCGTTTCAAAAATAATATTGCTGAAACCAAAAGGTCACTTTGGGCGGCGGGCTCAAGGGAACCGGCTTCGATCACTTTGACCGAAATAGGTCGGTAGCTCAGGCGGCTTGCCCGGCGTCCATCGGCACGTTCGGGACGAAGCCGTCGATTTCGATGCCGCTGTAGTTCCGGCGTACCAGATCGGCGACCGGCCGCAAATCGTCGTTGCGCAGCCATAGCCGGAACAGATGGCGTTTTTTCGCGGGATCGTCCCAGTCCTCGTAGGGCCGTCGCGAGTGCACGGTCACGTGGCTGTTGAGAATTTGCAGATCGCCCGGTTCGAACGGCAGGTCGGCGGCGAGTTCCTGCGACAATTGCTGGAACAGATCGACCGCTGCCTTGCGCGTCGCGCTCCACCGCTCGGCCCCGGGCAGATCCTGCGCCTTGCGGGCATGGGTGGAGGCGCCGCGCACGCTGAGAATGCCGTCGCGGACGGCGAAAACCGGCATCTTGTACCATGGTTCCCGCCCGGGCGACGCTTCGCCATGCAGGGTCCAGAACAAATCGTTGCACAGATCGGCGGCCAGATCGGGACGGCGCTTCAGCATCTCGTTATAGACCGATATGGAACTGCCGACGCGGCTGGCCCCGCCCGACTTCGCCGTGTTCAGGCACAACAGCGCGACCATGTCGCAGGCATCGTTATGGAACGCCATGGCCGCCTTGGTCTGGTAGCTCCGCACCAGGGGATCGCCGTAGTCCTTGCCGATATCCTTGACGTGGCCGAGCATGTGGCCCTCGGCATTCTGCGACAAGGCGGCGCCGAAATAGGTGCCGATGCCCCAGAAGACAACGGCCGCGCCCGCCCGGCTCATCGCCGCCACCGGTAGTCCCCGCATCTGAACGAACCCGCGGCCGTTCTTGAGTTCGTCATAAATGCCGGCCAGGGATTTTGCCGTTTTTGGCAGCGGAAAATCGGCGCGCCCGACATCGGTCAGCGCCCTGCCGCTGGCCTCGACCGAAGCGGCGGCATCCTGGATTTCGGCAATTTCGTCGTCGCTGAAGCGGTAGACCCAATCCTCGTTCGCGGTGATGTCCTCGGGCCGCCAGCCCGCCGGGTCGGCGACCGGCTGCAGCAACACGGCCTCTCCGCGGGCGGGCCGTTGCGTTCGGGATGTCTTGTCCATCATGGCGAGGCCTTTTCAATCAGCGGTGCGCCGGTCCCTTCAACCGCCCGGTTTCTGAAACAGTAACGTAAATCGGTCGGTATTGCCGCGGACCGTGCGGCGGCCGACCTCGTAGCGCAATTCATCGTCGGGGCGGTAAAACAAGGGGGTGAAATCAAGGAAGCGGAAGCCGGCCGCCTGTACCTGTTTGATGACCAGCACCGGGTCCATCCGCCGCCGGTTTTCGCCGTCGTTCTGCGCCATGTGGCGTCTGGTATGGTCGATGATGCAATAGTACCCGCCCGGTTTGAGCGCGGCGTAGGTCGCCCGGTTGAACAAGCCGACGCTGTCGGAATCGATATTGTGATACTCGCGGATATTGAGCAGCAGATCGGCCGTGGTCAGGCCGAAATCAAGGCTGCGGAAGACGATCTTGCGCCGCTCCGGATGGCGCGCCGATGGGATCGGCAATTTGCGCACTTTTGACAGCGGTTCCAGCTTCAGCCTGTCGTCCAGCCTCGCAAGGCGCTCCGCGGTGTGTGCGATATATAGTGCGCCGCGGTCCTGCAGCACCGGCCCCAGCAATTCGGTGTACCAGCCGCCGCCGGGGGCGAACTCGATCACCGTCATGTCATCGTTCAGGCGACAGAAATTCATGGCGGCGACCGGATCGCGGTTGCGGTCACGGGCCCTGTTGTCGGCGCTGCGGGTGCTTTGCTGCTGGGCGGCGCGGATCTTGTCGCTGACGGTCGATTGCGCAGGGACCGGTAAGGCGATCATCGAGCACAGCGCCGCAACCGTTAAGCCGACAGTAAAATTTTTCATGAGTTGGCCCCGCATTTCTTCGTTTCGGACAGCCTATCGCGAATTGTGGCGTTCGCACCAGCGCCGGCTGCTCTCCCATATCATCGCCCGATGCGGACCGGTTCGTCGATTTCATCGGCCTCGCCTGTTTCGCCATGTACCTCTTCCCGAATGACCCGGTCGGTGATGTCGGAAAGGTAGGCGACCAGGGCGGCGTTCAGCTCATTGAACTCCGGCCACAGAATATGCTGCAGAAAGCTCTCCGGCCCCTTGACGATGATGGTTTGGCGGTGCATCCGGCGATAGCGGAACGGGCGCAGGCCATAGCGGCGGCACAGCGCCACGAACAATTGCCGCGACCAGATGTCGGGGATCGAGAATTTGACCTCGATCGGCTGTTCCTTGTCGGCGGTCTGGCCGAGACGTTCGCGGATACGGGCCGCGGCGGCGCCGGCGGCGAATTTCTCCCCTTCGGTCGCCGCGCCGGCGAACAGGGATTCGATCTTGCGGAGCTTCTCCCGCAGCGATTGTTCAGGGTTCATTGGTCGTCGTGTCCGGCAAAATGCCAACTGGGATAATTTGAGATTTAAAGAGCATGACGCCGCCGATCCCGGTCCGCAAGTCGCTGTTATTCAGACAAGCATGAAGCCGGCGAAATCCCGTTCGATTGTAGATTCCGGTGACAGCAACCGAAACTAAATTGCCTTTTTCCGCGGGCCATTTTTTTTGCGGCGCAGGGTTCGGCCGAGGCGGTCTTCAAGCGAGGCCAGGAACGCATCGTCACCGATGGGCCTGCCGACGATTTCACGCTGTCGCAAGCCGTCTTCATGAGACGGGACAATAATCAGGTGGACGTGATTGGGCATCAAACACCAGGCCCAGACTTCGCTCTCCGCTCCGTCCACGGCGACGATGTCCACGGCGGTGGTCATCATGTTCAGATAGGCGCGGTAATCCTCGTCCGAGAAGAAAACGGTTTCACGACGATTGCCCCTCCGGGTGACGTGATGGGGCAAACCGGGCACAACAATGCGTGCAAGCCGAGCCATGACCTCCCGCCTATGGCACCGTTCGAAACAATGCAATAGTTTCGGTTACTGTCACCGTACCTTACCGGAGGGTGATATCTGGGGGAAAAATTCCGATGGCACTTGGACAAACGAGGGTGACGCTGCAGGTGCAATAAATAGCAAATCTCCGAGTAGGAAGGCGCGGAAAAGACAGACTTGGTCCGCGTCAAAGATAGAACCGCGGCGGTAGAACAAGGCGATAAAACGGGTGCGCGATGGTTGACGAAATTGAAGATCGATATTTTTTTGAAATACGGTTCATGATAAAACACCCGGCTATTGATCCCGCTGTGATCACAAATGTCCTCCAGCGCGAGCCGGACTATATGTGGCTGGTTGGCAGCCCCCGGAAGTTTTTAAATGGAAAGCCGAGACCAGGGGTCTATGAAGAAAGTTACTGGAATCATACCGTTACCATTGAAGGTCGCCGTCATTTCTTTAAAGAGATGGAAAAATGTCTCGCGGGCCTCGAAAAGCATGCCCGGTTTTTGACTGAGATTGTTGATGGAGGTGGCGTAATTAGTATGATTGCTAACTTGCCGGGCAGCATCAATATTGGAGCTGCATTCCATTGGGAAAATTTGATCCGACTCATACCAAGTCCCGCTGATCACAACCGATGGGCCCATTCTCGGTGCCCGATTGACATGATTTTCCATGGC
>JAQBTY010000324.1 GCA_027624735.1 Pseudomonadota bacterium
TTCAGCCAGTTCCATCATCGAAAAGGTCAACCGTGGGAAACAAGCGTTGGAATCGCAACACTAGTAGTCGAGACATAGATGGTCCGCTTATTCCGACATTATGTCCCAGCGTCCCTGCTCTTGATGGGCATGGTGGAATACCTGTTGCTGATCATGATCATGTATTTGGCCCTGTTCTTTCGCTGGGCGGATATGGGTGATTTGACCGCCTCGCTGAGTTTTCATCTTCCGCAGGCCATTACTTTCGCGACGGTGTTTAGCGTAACGATGTTTGCGTTGGGTCTTTACAACAAGGATCATATTCGCGACATCGGAACGGTCCTGACCCGGCTATTATTTAGCTTTTTCTTCGGCTTCATCAGCCTTGCCCTGCTTTTCTACATATACCCCCAACTTGCGATCTGGCGCAGCGCTTTGGCGATCGCCCTTGGCGGCAGCCTCTGCGGGATCATGTTGGTGCGTTGGATCCATCTGCAATTCGCGGATTTGCAGGCGTTCAACCGTCGAACGCTGGTTCTCGGCGTCGGGGAAAAAGCCGCGAAGCTGGAAGCGTTGGAACGTAGTAGCCAGGCCCAGAGCTTTACCTGTGTCGGTTTTGTGCCGCTGAGCGACAAAGAAACCAAAATTCAGGAGCGTATCAATATCTGGGGCAACATGTCGCTGCCAGACCTCGCCAAAGAACAGGACGTCGAAGAAATCGTTGTGGCGATCGACGATCGCCGCGGCGGTATGCCCGTTAACGCTCTGCTCGAATGCAAGTTACAGGGAATCATGGTCACCGATTTTTCCACTTTCTGGGAACGCGAAAACGGAAAGATGGATCTGGATGCTTTGCACCCGAGCTGGTTGATATTTTCCGATGGCTTCGTCGGTGGCTGGGTTCAGGCCTTGTCCAAGAGGGCGTTTGATACCGCAGCCAGTGTCCTTCTATTGCTGTTTAGCACACCGATCATGCTGTTTGCCGCCATCGCCATCAAGCTGGAAAGCCGTGGTCCTATTTTCTACCTGCAGGACCGTGTCGGCCTGAACGGCGCCATTTTTAAACTCATGAAGTTTCGCAGCATGCGAACGGATGCGGAAGAAGACGGTGTTCCGCGCTGGGCTGCGGTTAATGACAGCAGAGTAACCCGGGTAGGGTCGTTCATACGGCACACCCGAATTGACGAGATTCCCCAAATTTTCAATGTTTTGAGGGGGGAAATGAGTTTTATCGGCCCACGGCCCGAGCGGCCATATTTTGTCGAAGAGCTACGTCAGACCATTCCCTACTATTTTGAACGCCATCGCGTCAAACCCGGAATTAGCGGCTGGGCTCAACTAAATTACCCCTATGGCGCATCCGTCGAGGACGCCAAGGAGAAGTTTCAATACGACCTCTACTATATCAAGAACTATAGTCTTTTTCTTGATCTCATTGTCTTGATTCAAACCGCCCGGGTTGTGCTCTGGCCCGACGGAGTCCGCTAGATTTTGGACAGCGGGAAACCTAATGACGTTCGCTGATATTGGACAGATCAGCCATGCTACGGCGGCGCTAACGTTCCTGTCGCTGCTCGCGCTGGCTGCGATAAGTTGGCAGCGTGGCGCGGTTGGCGCCTGGTTGATTATTGCCTGTGCCGGCTCTGTCGCCTGGTCGGCCGCGACTGCCTATAATTTTGTTGCCGGGCACGATGTAGGGACGCTGGTTTTTGTCCTGGAAATTGTGCGAACCGCGGGATGGATTTTATTCCTGACGGCGGTTTTGGCTCATAGCAGGGGTTCGGGCGGCCTCTCATTTCAATGGCGGACCATCATTGGAGCCATTATCGTCCTTTGTCTGGCCTTGGTCATTGTTGAACTGAGCGGCCTCAAAAATTTACGCAATTTTCTCCCCGCGGGATCACCCGACCCATCAATTCTGGGACGGCTGATCTTGGCTATTGCCGGGATCATGCTGGTGGAAAATTTGTACCGCAATACAAGACAGGAGCACCGTTGGGGTATCAAACTTCTGTGTTTAGGCCTCGGCGGTTTGTTTACGTACGACTTCCTGATGTATTCGGATGGGTTGTTGTTCTTCCAGGTGAGCGCTGATTTATTCGCGGCCCGCGGTGTGACCAATGCCCTGATTGTTCCGCTGATAGCAATGTCAGTGCGTCGGAATCCAGGGTGGTCGATAGACGTTTTTGTTTCGCGGCACGCGATCTTTCACTCCGCGACACTGATCGGTGCAGGTCTCTATCTGCTGTTGATGGCGGCGATCGGTTACTATCTCCGCGAATATGGTGGTGAATGGGGAACGGTTCTTCAAACGGCGTTTTTATTTGGCGCCGTGATCTTTCTCGCTCTCGTCGTTATTTCTGGCGCATTTCGGGCGCGACTCAAAGACATCATCAGTCAGAATTTTTTCAGCCATAAATACGATTACCGGGACGAGTGGCTGAAATTTATATCTACGTTTTCATCATCCGAAGCGGGCCTCAGCCTGCCCCGCAGAGTGATGGAGGGAATCGCCGATATCGTGGAAAGCCCGCAGAGTGCGGTCTGGGCCGCGGAGGGCATCGACAAATTTGTCCTGCTCGAATCGTGGAATATGTCGGTGCCTCAGGACGTCCAAATCGTGGACCAATCCTTCACGAGGTTTCTCGAAGAGGAACAAACAGTCATTAATTTAAGTGAGGCGGCGGCATCGCGAATTAGTTACCCAGACGTGACCATCCCACAATGGTTGCGGGACATTTCGCGAGCTTGGCTGGTTGTTCCCCTGTTGCATCATGAAAGGTTGCACGGTTTTCTGTTGCTGGCCGAACCGCGTGCGCCCCGGAACGTGGACAACGAAGATTATGTGTTGCTCACGACGGTGGGACGCCAGGCCGCAAGTTATCTCGCTGAACGGGCCTCGACCCGGGCATTGGCGGAATCTCAGCAGTTTGACGAATTTAATCGGAGATTTGCCTTTGTCCTGCATGACATAAAGAACCTGGTCAGCCAGCTTTCTCTGCTCGTTCAGAACGCCGAAAAACACAAAAATAATCCACAGTTTCAAGAAGATATGCTGGAAACTGTCGAGGAATCCGTCGAGAAAATGAACGCCCTTATGGTGCGTTTGCATGCAGGCGGTAAAGAGGTCGCCGTTAACGCAATAGTGGTGCTTGAGCCGTTATTACAGAAGGTCATAAATGGAATTGTTGGAAGTAAGAGAATTTTGAGCTTTGAATCCGATGTTAGCGGTGTTGCCGTTGTGGCTGACCGGGACCGTCTATGCGCTGTAGTCGCTCATTTGGTCGATAACGCCCTTGAAGCGACCAGCGAAGGTGGCCGCGTCGCCGTGCGCCTGACCTCAAATGGTAGAGATGCCGTTGTCGAGGTTGAGGATGATGGCATTGGAATGGAAGAGGAATTTGTCCGAAACGAATTGTTTCGCCCGTTCCGGACAACCAAGAACAGTGGATTCGGTATTGGCGTTTACGAGAGCCGGGAATTTGTTCGAGAGTTGGGCGGTCGTATGGAAGTGGATAGCGCGCGGGGTAGGGGAACCACAATTCGTATCAGGCTTCTCGCGATTCGGAGCGCTAACACAATTGATGAAGGTCTACGAGGGATTGAAGTGCTATGACACGAGAAAAGCGCAAGCTCCTAGTCGTCGATGATGATACCGGAATTCAGCGTCAATTGCGCTGGAGTTTCGAGGGCTATACCGTCGAAGTTGCCGGCGATCGCGCGGAGGCAATGGCAAGGTTTCGGAGCGAAATGCCGGCGGTATGCACGGTCGATCTCGGACTTCCCCCCAATCCCGATAGCCCTGAAGAAGGTTTCCTGATCGTCGAAGAAATGCTTCGCATTTCGCCGGAAACAAAAATAATCGTGGTCACCGGACAGGACGACCGCGAGAATGCGCTCACTGCGATCGGCAAAGGAGCATACGACTTCTATCACAAGCCCATCGACTCCGCGGAGTTGGTGCTGATCATTGATCGCGCCTATTACGTTTATGAGCTTGAAGAGGAAAACAGACGCCTACAGCAAGGGCGTAATACGACGCCCCTGTCGGGTATCGTGACCGCGGCACCGCAGATGCTGAAAATTTGCCGGTTTATTGAAAAAGTAGCCCCAAATGACGTGACGGTTCTGCTTTTGGGTGAAAGCGGGACGGGTAAGGAATTGTTGGCGCAGGCTGTTCACCAGCTAAGCTTGCGCAAAGACAAATCGTTTTGTGCGATCAACTGCGCCGCTATTCCGGAAACTCTTCTCGAAAGTGAATTATTTGGTCACGAAAAAGGGGCGTTTACCGGGGCTGTGAAACAGACCAAAGGCAAGATAGAGCTCGCTGATGGAGGAACCTTATTCCTCGATGAAATCGGGGATGTCCCGTTGCCGCTGCAGGTCAAGCTTCTGAGGTTTCTTCAGGAACGCGTGGTCGAGCGAATTGGCGGCCGCCAATTGATTCCGGTGGACGTCCGTATCGTATGCGCGACAAATCAGAATTTGGAAGAGCTGATGGCGTCCGGCGGCTTCCGCGAAGATTTATTTTACCGCCTGAGTGAGATCGTTGTCGATATACCGCCGCTGCGAGACCGCGACGGCGACGCCGAAGTATTGGCGCATTCATTTCTGGCAAAATTCAATCGGCAACAGGGCCGGAATGTCCGTGGTTTTAGCGCCGCGGCATTGACAGCCCTGGCCGGACATCCTTGGCCAGGCAATGTGCGCGAATTGGAAAACCGCCTGAAACGCGCGGTAATCATGAGTGATGGTAAGCGGATTACGCCGGTTGATCTTGATCTCGCGGAGCCGGAATCAGTGCCCGAAGTGCTTAATCTGGCGCAAGCGCGCGAGGAAGCGGAACGTCGAGAGATTCCCCGCGCTTTATCGCGCGTTGATGGAAACATCCCCCGGGCGGCCAAGTTGCTTGGCGTCAGCCGGCCTACTCTCTACGACCTGTTGCGCCACCACGATATTAAAGTTGAATAAGTCCATTGGCCTGAAGAAGCGCCCATGATGAACAGATGTAAACTATACCCAAGGTACAGCCGGCAAAAATTAGCCGGTAGGAGTTGTAT
>JAQBTY010000325.1 GCA_027624735.1 Pseudomonadota bacterium
AGCCCGCGATAAGAAATTGAACAGTCAGAGTATAGCGCTCCAAAACAGAATGCCGATTACCTCTGTTAGTGAGCCCCGCAAGTTTCGATTTTGTGGCGAACATCAACTCATCCCAAATATGGTCTGTGTCGGCATAAGGTGCCGATACTCGCACAAAAGCAGCGATGCAATCCCCGTGCCAACCCGGATAACCCGGCCTTTTCTGCGGGAGACGATAGTTAACGGGATGGGGCCGAAGTAAGAGTTGTAAAATTTACCGACGCCCAATAGTTGTCAATTATGGTTATTTCGCTACAAGTGCCGATGTTTGTTCATGACTATGAAGCAAAGTTCTGCGCACTCCGAACGACGTCTGCTTCGGCCTCAAGCAGACCTTTTAGGCTTGGAAGCAGACAGCCGCGATGGGTCACCTTCAGACCTTTTCGCACCCGTCAGCGACTTCTGCTTTGCATCCGACAACGGAAGCCGGAGACCGCGATGCGCGGGGCGATAGGTAAGAGACGCCGGCCCTGCGCCGGAGAATTCTCTCTACTTGACCCTATGTGAAAACCGGATGCTGGAGCATGTTCCGATCCAACGAACCGGGTCCGCTTGACTCCCGGTCTCTTCGACACAGAAGATGCCGGTGACGCAGAGTTCGCAAAGAGCCGGATAGCGGGAGAAATTTCCTTGGATAATGTTGATCGCAGCGAGGCGCAGATGAACTTCCTGCGCGAGCTTCCCCGAACGGGGCCTGATACCGCGGCTGGAAACATGTTGCGGCAATACTGGCACCCCTTATGCCTGTCGGAGGATTTGCGGGACATTCCTTATGCCGTTCGTATGCTCGGGGAAGATCTCGTGGCGTTCCGCTGTGGCGATGGCGGCATCGGGCTGGTGGGGGCGATTTGCCCGCATCGCTGTACCTCCCTCGAATACGGACAGGTTCGCGACCGGGGATTGCAATGTTCCTATCACGGATGGATGTTTGACAGGCGCGGCCATTGCATCGATATGCCGCTCGAGCCCATCGACACGCCGTTACGCGACGAAATTCGGCATATCTGGTATCCGGTGGAAGAATGGGCCGGTGTCGTCTGGTGTTACATGGGCTCGGATAAAGCCGACCCGCCTGCCCTGCCCAAGATCGATATTCTGGCCCGGACGGATGGCGGGCTGGTGCTGAGCCGCGGCGATGTCAGGGCGTACAGCTATCTGAACTTCATGGAAAATTTCGCCGATATCGGCCATTCCTACGTCCTTCACCTGCTCGCGCCCGGTACCGTTCCGGAAGAGATAAAACCCTATTGCGATATGACGGTCGACACCGATTGGCGCCATGCCGACTTTCGTGTGTTCGAGACCGATTTCGGCCTGAAGAGCGTCGTCGTCCACAATACCGCCGATCCAGATCTCAAGTACGTCAATAGCTGGAGCCTGGCGTTGCCGACGCATTTTCGCTTCGGCGGCATCATCGCGGGGCTACCGCCCGATTTCACCAATGACCGGCGCGAAGGCGGCGGCATGTTGCGAATTATCGACGACACCCATTTCGAAATCTTCCGCTACACGCTGATCCGACCCGGGAATTTCCGCAGCAACTTTTTCCCTCGGGTAAGCAATACGGCGCGCGGGCTTGACGACGGGATACGCGGCACGGTCGAAAAGAAAGAATATGACAATCGAAAATATCCAGCCTGGGAGGGAGTCCCGCCGGTCGAGGACCTCGTCATTCAGGAAATGCAGGGCGCGATCCCGCCGCGTGAGAACGAGCATCTGGCCTCGTCGGATGCCGGCGTTGCGCTCTATCGCCGCCTGTTGCGGAAATCCATGGCGGATGTGGCGGCGGGTGGGCGGGCCAAACCGGTTCCCACCAACAAGGATGGCATTGTCGAGGTCGATACCTTCAAGGGATTGGCGCATATCGACGATATTGTTCTAGGGCCCGAGAACATGCCGTCATCGGAAGAGGGGCGCGGCCTGATCCGCGACGATCAGGGTGATCTCGTGTTCGCCTGACAGAGGATTGCCGGAAAGGGAGATCATGGACAGAAACGACCAACGCGCCATCGAGTGGGATTGCACGCAGCTCCTGATCCGGTTCTATAGCCTGCTGGATGAAAAAAATTATGAGGCGTTGGCGGATCTGTTTGCCGACGATGGCGTGTGGGTAAGGCTGGGTCGGGAGCTCGTCGGCGGACCGGCCATTCTTGCCGCCATGTCGGAGCGCGACGACTGGCTAACCGCGCATTTGGTCAGCAATATCCGGATTGATATCATCGACGCCGATACTGTGGAAACCACGCAATATGTGACCTTGTACCGCCATGAAGGCCGGGGAGAGGCTGAGGGCGAGGCTGAGGGACCGGCGCCGGTGGCGCCGCCGATCGGAATTCTGCGCCATCGCGACCGGCTGGGACGCGAAGCGGGCGTATGGCGGTTCAAGCGTAAATCCAGCCGCGCCATCATGGCTGATCGCGACCGCGTCACGCACTACGATAAAAAATAACACCATCTCAGGGAGCACCAAAACAATGTTGACCGCGCAGGACCTACGAGGCCTTTACGCCATCATCCCAACGCCGGCCAGACCCGGCTCGGAACGACTCGACGCCACTGACACCGTCGATCTTGCGGAATCGGAGCGTGTCGTGAACGCCTTGATCGATGACGGCATCGCGGGCCTGATCGTGCTCGGCACAACCGGCGAATGCGCAACGCTCTCACACGCGGACTATGAGGCCTTCGTTACCTGTGTGCTGGAAACCGTCAACCGGCGCATCCCGACCTTCATCGGGACAAGCGCGCTGGGCGGCCATGAGGTGGCGCGACGGCTGCGTTTCATTCGCGAACGCGGCGCGGACGGGACATTGCTGGGCCTGCCCATGTGGCAGCCCGTGGTAGACCAAGAAGCGGTTGATTTCTATCGCCAGGTCTACGAATGTTTTCCCGATATCGCGATCATGGTTTACGCCAATTCGCGGGCGTTCCGTTATGCCTTCCCGGTGGAATTCTGGCGGCAAATCGCACGCGACGTCCCAACGGTTTGCGCCGCCAAGCATTCCAGACCCGCCCATCTGACCGACCTGATCGAAGCATCTCAAGGGCGGATCAAATTTATGCCCCATGAAATGTCGGTCCACAAATTCTATGAGCTTTCACCCGAGACCACCACCGCCTGCTGGGCCACCTCCGCCGCCATGGGGCCGGCGCCAGCACGGGCCATCATCGAGGCTATCCTCGCAAAAAACAGCGCCGGGATTGACACCCTGGCAGCCGCCATCGGCTGGGCCTCATCGCCTATCCATGGCGTCGTTGCCGACCCGGCGGTCATGGCGTCTTACAATATCCAGCTAGAGAAAATCAGGATAAATGCCGCAGGCTATTGCCAATCGGGGCCGATGCGCCCGCCCTATAACTATATGCCCGATGATTTCCGCGAAGCAGCCGAGGAATGCGGCCGTCGCTGGGCAAGGCTCTGCGAAACCTATCTGGGCGATTACCGGTTCAGCGAACAGGTTTGGCTGGCCACGTGATCACGCTTCACTCGCTCGACCTCGGATAGAGAGGTAGCGTTCAAAAGTGGATTTCCGCGCCCTCCGGAGCGTATTCGCCAACGCAAACTTCCTCCATTACATCTATGGCAATTCTTTTTCGCAGTTTGGCATCTGGGTGCAGCGCGTCGCGGTCGCCTGGTTGACCTGGGAACTGACGCAATCGCCTTTTTGGCTTGGCCTCATGGCCTTTGCCGATTTCGCGCCCTCGGTTGTGTGCGCCCCTCTCGCCGGCGCGATCGCGGACCGCGTGGACCGTCTGCGCGGCATTAAAATCACCCAGGCCATCGGCGGTCTGCAGTGTGTCGCGCTGGTCGTCCTGACCGGAACCGGGGCGATTACTGTTGAGATATTGCTGGGCCTCACCTTCCTGCTGGGCGTTGTCATGGCGTTCAACCAGCCGCTCCGGCTCGCTGTCATTCCAAGTCTGGTTGGCGCCAAGGACATGTCGGCCGCGGTGTCGGTCAATTCGCTGACGTTCAATATTGCCCGCATCACCGGTCCGGCGATCGCCGGCATCACCATTTTGCACTTCGGCATCGCCCCGTGTTTCGCGATTTGCGCGCTGTCATATTTTATTTTCGTCTTCGCTCTCCTGTCCGTTCGTGTTCAGGGCCAGATTCCGCGCGGGCAACGCAGAACCCTCCGCGACCTGCCGGCGGAGATCATGGCGGGCATCCACTACTGCCGGTCACATGCCGGGATCGGCCCGGTCATGGTGCTCATGGCAATTGTCGCCATTGCGGGACGCTCCTACACAGAGCTCCTGCCGGGCTTCGCGGCTGAAGTGTTCGACCGGGGCGCCGATGGGTTCGCCATGCTGACCGGCGCGATGGGTGTGGGCGCCATCATCGGCGGGATGACGCTGGCCACCAGAACCTCGGTCACGGGCCTGACCAGCTATATTGTGCTCAACGTTCTTATTTTAGGGCTCGCCGTGGTCGGCTTTTCCCTGGCGCCGACTTTCTGGGCAGCGTTGATCATGGTTTGTGTGAGCGGGTTTTCTCAGGTGGTCGTCGGCATTGGAGAGCAAACCCTCGTGCAGAATGCCGCCGCACCGTCCATGCGCGGCCGCGTCCTGAGCCTTTATGGCATGATCGGGCGGGCCGGACCGGCGATCGGGGCGCTGATCATGGGGGCGCTGGCGGAAGTGTTTGGCCTGCGCTGGCCGGTGATGGGCGGGGCGGTGATTATGCTGCTGTTTCTGTTCTGGCTGCTGCCCCGGCGCAAAAAAATGGCGGATGCCCTGGAAGGCGAGCCGGTCCGCGAAGCAACAGCAGCTAGAAACTAATATCTGGCGGATGAGCGCCGACGATAGTACCGCTAACCCTAAATAGTCAGTCATCTTAACCAAATTAACCAATTTACTTAAAATTTTAGAAAACCTTTTCGCAAATACTGGCTGTTCGTCGGCGCGTTCAGGCGCTAGCCGTGTGACATTAAGGAATCAGTCATGATCAACAGCCTTCCCCCTTCGGTCTT
>JAQBTY010000326.1 GCA_027624735.1 Pseudomonadota bacterium
CTTCAGCCAGTTCCATCATCGAAAAGGTCAACCGTGGGAAACAAGCGTTGGAATCGCAACACTAGGTTCGGGTGGCTCTTCCGGCCGATCGCTTTCTGTCGCCACCGGCGTTTCGACGATATCCGCTTCACTCGCGCTATCTTCCTCGATCACCTCGCCGTCATCTTCCGCCAGCACGTCTTCCGCCTGCGCGTCTTCGTGCGGCGCTTCTTCGTGGGGTTCGTCGGGCCAATTCATGAACGGGTACGGTACGTCTTCCGTGGCGAAAGTCAGATAGGCGATGATCTGCTGGATATAGCGGGCCAGATTGCGGCCAAAACGAATGAGCTGGTCATTGGTCCCAGCGGTAATCAGGCTGGAGAGAAACTGGAACGCGACCACGGCAAAGATGATAATTTCCGCTATGCTGAAGGCGGCGCTCATGATGATCATGAAGCACAGGCGGAGCCAGATGCCGCGCCGGGTGACGTTTTCCTTGATCTCCCCGCTCATAAAAATTACTCCCGTGAAAAATTCTATCCGTGACCGGATTTAAGTTAACTGGCGCTCCCCAAACGGGATTTCAATCCGGATGGTGGAGAATAGCCGATTTTGGCGCCGGCGAGGAGACAAGACATGCCAAACGCAAACCGAAATTGCTGGCCCCTACCCGAGATACGGCGATTTCACGCGGCCGGCGATTTCCGGGCTGTCGGGCGCGTAGCGGTAGCAGCGGAACAGGGAATTGCCGGACCCTCCGCGCTCCAGCCCGAACCAGTTATAACCGCCAAAGAACGGCGAGACATATTCCCACACGATCTCCTGTTCCGGTGTCACCTCGAACACACGGCCCATCTGGCCTTCGCAGATCAGCGTGTTGCCGGAACTCAGCCTTTGCGCGCCGGAGATATTGGGGCTGAAGAAACTCCAGGTCGGCTGGCCGCGGTAATCCCACACCTCTTCACCGGTGTCGGGGTTAAGCTCAATGACACGGGAGAATGGGTTGAGCGGCGTATAGATACCATTGGCGAAGAACAGCAGATTGCCGTTGTCGAGCATCTGCACGTCATGGGTAGTCCCCCACATGACGTCCTTTTTCAGCCAGCGGAATTTCTTGCTCTGGCGGTCGATGATGGCGAGCGTATGGGTGCGCCGGAAGCTGACCAGCACGTCGCCGTTCGGTAAGGGGAAACAGGCGTTGGCATGGGCGAATTCCTCGCGGTCGCAGACCTCGATCAAGGGATGCGCCTCGATCTCCTCATCCAGATGGAAATGCCATTCCCAGACGGTTTCGCCGGCCGGATTCACCTCGCGGATATAATCGCCATAGATCACCCCGTCATGTTCCGAACCGGGAATGCCGCCGATCACGCGACGGGCGTAGTCATCGGGCAGCTTCTCCCAGCCGATATAGATAGTGTTGCCGTTGGGACAGCGGCGGAAATCGTGGTGCTGGCCGTGATCGGTATATTCCCACACCACCTTGCCGTCCCAATCGTATTCGCGCATCAGCCCGCCCTTGCCGCGCCGGAGCGGTGGGCCTTCGGTGGTGCGGCCGGACCACAGCAGATTGCCGGTGGGCAGAAGATAGGCGTAATTGCCCGGCGTCAGCGGGAAATTCCATTGATGCAGCACCTCGCCGCGCATGCCGACGATGTAGGCTTCCTTGCCGACCAGCGGCACGATCAGATTATAGCCAAACGTCGCCTTGGCTTCGTTATTGAGTAATATGCCGGTATCGCGATGCCGCATGTCTGTCTCCCGATTGTTGAAGATGTTTTACGATAGTTTTTGATCTTCATCACCTTCGCGTATTTGCGCGTCACAAAAAATTTGTCATCCCGGCCAAGCAAAGCGCGAGCCGGGACCCATAACACGGTTAGATCCAAGGGGTCCCGGCTCAAGGCCGGGACGACAATCGAAGGTGTATCGGGGCCGGTGAGATTTCGCGAAGGCAAAAAATGCGCTATCCTCGCCGTTCCATCTCTCGAATTTTTGGAGACCGTCATGGCAAAAGACCTTCCCTATGCGCTGGGTCCCGATCCCAACACCCGCGCGCCCACCTGGAAACTGCCCGATGGCGCGTGCGATACGCATTTCCATATTTTCGGTCCGCCCGACAAGTTTCCGTTCGCCGAAACCAGGCGCTATACCCCGCCGGGCGGGCCGCTTGAGAATTACCGGAAAGTCCAGAAGATCACCGGGCTGACGCGCGGCATCGCGGTGCAGCCGACGGCGCATGGCATGGATAATTCGGCGATCATGGACGCCGCCATACGATCGGAAGGATCCATGCGCGCGGTGATCCGCTTCAATGACAAGACCACCGATGCGGCGCTTGAGCAGATGCACGAACAGGGTGCGCGCGGCGCGCGTTTTTCGCTGATGTCGGACCGGCCGGGCAGCGTCGAGACTCTGGCAAGCGCCCTGCCCCGCATGGAAAAACTCGGCTGGTCGCTGGTGCTCCATGTGGAGCCCGACCATTTCGTCGACAATGAAAAATTTATCCGCGATATCCGTATCCCGACCATTGTCGATCATATGGCGCGCTGCAAGCCGTCCGACGGCGGCATGGCGCACCCGGCGTTTAGGCTGCTGCTCGATTTGCTCAAGGACGACCGCTTCTGGGTCAAGATCGCCAGCGTCGACAAGATCTCGGCCCTCAAACAGGCCTATGTGCCCGACTTCCTGCCCTATACCGATGTCATCCCCATGGGCGAAGCAGTGATCGCCGCCGCGCCCGACCGGGTGATCTGGGGCAGTGACTGGCCGCACGGCAACACCTTTGAGCCGGGCCGCATCCCCAACGATGGCGATCTGCTGAACGTGCTGGGCGCCATGGCGCCGGACGAGGCCGAGCGCCGCAAGATCCTGGTCGATAACCCGACACGGCTTTACTTCGACTAGAACGAGGCAGGGAGCATGGGTTGGCTTTGCCGCGATTGCCTTTTTACCGGCGCCGGCAACGCTCCGCCTCCAGCCTGCCCGGATTGCGGATCGGCACGCGTCCTTGCCCATGCCGAACTGCACGATCTGACCATCGCCCATATGGACTGCGACGCGTTTTACGCGACCGTGGAAAAGCGTGACGATCCCAGCCTCCGCGACAAGCCGGTTCTGGTCGGCGGCGGCGGGCGCGGCGTGATCATGGCGGCATGCTATGTGGCGCGGCGTTTCGGATGCCGGTCGGCCATGCCCATGTTCCAGGCCCGCAAGCTCTGCCCCGACGCCATTGTTATTCGCCCCGACATGGCGAAATACCAGCAAGTCGGACAGGCGGTGCGGGCGCTCATGCTGGAGACCACGCCGCTGGTGGAGCCGATTTCCATCGACGAAGCCTTTCTCGATCTGTCCGGGACGGAAAGGCTTCACAAAGGAAGCGCCGCCCGAACCCTTGCCGGCTTGGCGAAACGCATCGAAAAGGATATCGGCATCACGGTGACGATCGGTCTGAGCCACAATAAATTTCTCGCGAAAATCGCCTCCGATCTCGACAAACCGCGCGGCTTCACCGCGATCGGGCGCGGCGAGACGCTGGATTTCCTCGATCATCAGCCGGTCAGCAAGCTATGGGGTGTCGGCCGGGCTCTGCAACAAAAGCTCCAGCGCGACAGCTTCAATCGGATCGGCGATTTGCGGGCCTGTTCCGAGGATTTCCTGGTCAGGCGCTATGGCTCGATCGGCGTGCGCCTGTATCACTTCTCCCATGGGGAAGATCGGCGCCGGGTCGATCCGCACAGCGGCCGCAAGAGCATCTCCGCCGAGACCACCTTTTCGGAAAACCTCGCGGCGCTCGACGATCTCAAAACCCGTCTCTGGCCGCTGTGCGAAAAGGTGGCGGCCCGTGCAAAGGCGGCCGATCTGGCGGGCGGCGTCGTGACGATCAAGCTCAAGACCGGTGATTTCCGCATAAGGTCGCGCAACCGTACCCTGCCCAACCCGACACAGCTGGCGGAAACCATCTGGCAACATGGCTGTAACCTGCTCGAACGAGAGGCCACGGGAACGCCGTTTCGGCTGATCGGAATCGGTCTCAGCCATCTCGGCCCCGGGGCGGCGGCAGACCCGCCGGATCTGGCGGACCCCGATGGAGCAAGGAGAAAAGCCGTGGAACAATCCATGGATAGCGTTCGGGCGCGCTTCGGCGCCGGCGCCATCGGCAAGGGGCGGACTTTCAGTGCGGTGAGTCGCCCGAAACGCGGATAATATGGGCGTCAAAATTTTGCCGTATTCAGGATATCACCTGTACAAGGCAAGCAAGGAGAAAAACACATGAGCAACTGGCTAACCCGGCTTTACGCCGCAACTTTGCTGGCGGTTTTATCTGTCAGCCTCCCGGCGGCGGCGGCGGATAATTTGGGTCCCAATAGCGCCGATAAAGACACTTATACCAAAGACGAAGTCCTCGAAAAGGCCCGGGGCTTTTTCGGATCGACAACCAAGGGCCTCGCGGAGGGCTTCGAGAAAGTCTTCAGTGATCTCGGCCGGCCAAATGGGTTTATCGAGGGCGAAGAATTCGGCGGCGCCTTCGTGGTCGGACTCCGCTACGGGCGCGGCACGCTGAACCGGAAAATGGGACGCCCGCTTGAGGTCTTCTGGCAGGGTCCGTCGGTGGGATTCGATTTCGGCGGGAACGTTTCGAAGGTTTTCACCCTGGTCTACAGGATGAAAAACGCCAGCGACCTGTTCCGGCGCTTCCCCGGCGTCGATGGCAGCCTTTACGTGGTGGCCGGCATCAGCCTGAATTATCAGCAGGCCGGCAACACCGTGCTTGCCCCGATCCGAACCGGCGTAGGCCTCCGCGCCGGCGCCAATGTCGGGTACCTGCACTACAATCAGGAACACAGCTGGCTGCCGTTTTAGGCGTTCGATTGATTTGCACATTCAGGCAATGTCTGAAACCCGCCCCTATGTAGGCGACAAGTCTGTCAGGGCCGGTCTCGGACCACTACTGTCCGGTTTAATCTCACTCCCACCACCCGTCATGGTCGGCCTTCGCCACTACTGTCCG
>JAQBTY010000327.1 GCA_027624735.1 Pseudomonadota bacterium
CAGCGCCTCGATGGCGTTGGTGGTATAGATGATCCGCCGGACGGCCTCGGGAAAGGCAAAGAACGGGATCACGAGATCCCAGTTGCGCCGCCAGCTCAGCGCGATCGCCGGGTATTTTTTGCCCCACGGGCCGACCTCGAACTCTTCCAGCGCAGCCTGGCCGGCCTTGGCGTCTACCGCCCGATACACCGCCCGCAGCGCTTTTGCGACGCCCTTGCGGTCTTTCCAGGCGGCGAAGCTCATGGAATGGCGGATTAGATGCACGATGCAGGTCTGGACGATGGTTTGCGGAAACACCCCATTGATCGCTTCGGGAAAGCCCTTCAGGCCATCGACGACGGCGATCAGGATGTCCGCTAGGCCCCGGTTCTTCAACTCGTTCATCACCCGCAACCAGAACTTGGCGCCCTCGCTCTGCTCGATCCAGATGCCGAGAATCTCTTTGGCGCCGTCCGGCAGGATGGCGAGCGCGATATAGACCGCCTTGTTGCGCACGAAGCCCTCGTCGCGGATCTTCACCCGGATTGCGTCGAAGAAAACCAGCGGATAGCAGGCGTCGAGCGGCCGGTTCTGCCATTCCGCCACCTCCTCCAGAACCGCATCGGTCACCGCCGAGATCAGATCGGGCGAGACGTCGATGCCATAGAGTTCTTCCAGATGGCCGCGGATCTCGCGCACCGTCATGCCGCGGGCGTACAGGGAGATGATCTTGTCGTCGAAATCGGGGAAGCGCCGCTGGTATTTGGCGATCAGCTTGGGATCGAACGTGCCCGCCCGATCGCGCGGAACGGCCAGGGTCACTTTCGAAGTTCCCGTCAAAACCGATTTGCTGGAATAGCCGTTGCGGTGATTGCCATTGCCTTCGGCGCTCTCCGCATCCAGATGCTCGTCCAGCTCCGCATTCAATATCCGTTCCGACAGAGCCTTCTTCAACTCATCGACAAGCCCGTCCTTGCCAAACACATCCTGTGGATCACGACCCGCCAGAAGCTGGTCCAGTATCTCTTTTTCGATCGCCATTTGATGTTCCTTTCTCTTCCATCAATATGGCCTCACACACAAGATTCCTGACAGTCCCCAAAATATTCAATCGTTACAAGGAACAGGGCCTCGAGGCCCTGTGCGACCGCTCTCGGCGCCCGGTGCGTTATGCCAACCAGTTGCCGGAGCAGGTTGAGCAAATGATTGTGCGGCTGAAGAAGGAGAAGCCCCACTGGGGCGCCCGCAAGATCCGCGAACTGCTCGTCAGGCGACTTGCTGGCGATGCCCGCATTCCGGCCAAGAGCACGGTGCATGCGGTGCTCGACCGCCACGGCATGGTCAAGCGCGGACGCCAAAGACGGCGCAACAAGGCTGAAGGAACGGCCCGGCGCCAAGCCCTGGCGCCCAATCAGTTGTGGTGCGCCGATTTCAAAGGCGAGTTCAGGCTTGGCAACCGGCAATATTGTTACCCCCTGACGGTCACCGATCAGCTCTCGCGGTTCGTTCTTTTGTGCGAAGCCCTTGAGTCCACAAAGGAGATAACCGCCTTCACAGCCTTCCAGCGCCTGTTTGAAGAACGCGGTCTTCCCGATGCCATCCGAACCGATAACGGCCTGCCCTTCGCCAGTCCCAACGGCCTCTACAATCTCTCAAAGCTCTCCGTATGGTGGCTGCGGCTGGGCATCGATATCGAGCGCATCAAGCCCGGACACCCCCAGCAGAATGGCCGGCACGAGCGCATGCACCTCACTTTGAAGAATGAAACAACAAGGCCGCCGCAAATGAACAGCCTGCAGCAACAGGCCCGCTTCGACGCCTTCATCGGCGAATTCAACACCGAAAGACCCCATGAAGCCCTCGCCATGAAGTGCCCGCAAGAGGTCTACGTCCCCTCAGCCCGGACCTACAAAGGACTGCCCGAGGTCGAATATCCATTCCACGACAAGGACATCCTCGTCACAGCATGCGGGCGCATCTGCATGCACCGCAAGAAAATCAACATATCAACCGTCATGGCCGGTCAACGGCTCGGCATCAAGGAGATCGACGACGGCATTTGGCTCGTCAGCTTCATGCAATATGATCTCGGATATATCGACCTGGAGCAAAGAACACTACAAACTATCGACAACCCCTTCGGCACCAAGGTGTTACCTATGTCTTAGGTACAATCTGTTACCCATGTCCCCGGGTCGGACAATTGAAAGAATGGTAGGCCCGGCAGGACTCGAACCTGCGACATAACCGTTATGAGCGGTGCGTTCTAACCAACTGAACTACGGGCCCCCATGGCCGGGGCGGCGTCCGCCCGCAGTCGGGGCCGTGCGCCGCACTCCATATATCATAGAAGTGCGCGCGGTCCAGATAGCGTACCCTCTCCGGCGACCAAACGGTTAGGGCCGGCAACGCGCCGGCCCTCCACATCAGTAATCCCGCCCACGCTAGGGCCGGCAAACATAGTAACAATTCTGGACGTCGTGTTCGAGTTCGTTCACCTCGACCGAGCCGAAGCCGGCCTCGGAGAATATCTCGACCGCCTTCTGCCGGCCCCACATGGCGCCCAGCCCCTCGCCGCCCTCTTGGGCGAGCGATACGGTCATGCAGTGCATGCACGAGACCGTGTAGAGCAGCGGCCCGATCGGATGATCCAGGTTCTCATGCACATGGCTGGAACCGTTGATGTCCTGGGCCAGGTAAACGCCGCCGGGCTTGAGCGTCCGGCGAATGCCCCGCACCATCGCGCGCGGATTACCTTGATCGTGGACCGCGTCGAAGGTGGTGGCGAAATCGAACGCGGCCTCCTCGCAATCCTGGTCGAAGGTGCTGAGGTCGCGCACCTGGAACGTCAGATTGCCCAGCCCCATTTCTTCCGCATTGGCCGTCGCCCAGGCGATGGCTTCCGCCGACAAATCGTAGCCCGTGAACGTGCTATTGGGAAACCACGCAGCCATTTGGGCCAAGGCCCTGCCCTGGCCGCATCCCAGATCGAGCACCCGAATACCGGCCTCCAGCCGTTCGATCAAACCGGGCACCAGCGGCAGAATATGCTCGCGCAACGCCGGCAGCACCGACTGACCGCTATCTTCGGCCATGATTTCGTGGAACCGGTTGAAGCGCTCGTAAGACACGCCGCTGCCGCTCCTGAAACAGGCAACGATATCGCTCTCGACCGAACCGAGCTCGCCAATGTACTGGGCGAACACCGCCAGATTATTCGGTGCGGCATCGCGGATCAGGCAGGCGGCGTGCTCCGGCGGCAGGCGAAACGTGCCGGTGGCGCCGTCGCACGCGACGAAGCCGCTCGCCACCATCGCGCCCAGCCATTCGCGCACATAGCGTTCGTTCAGACCAGCGCGCCCGGCGATATCGGCGCTGGTGCCGGCAACGCCATCGGCCATGGCATCGAACAGGCCGGTGCGATGGCCGACCGATACCATCAGGCAGGTCGCCCCGCCATTGAGCACGCCGACCAGCCGTTCTTCGAAAGCAGCCGCCTTGGCGGCCGAAAAGCCATCCTCCTCGGACGGCGCAAGTGATTCTGCTGCGGACATTGTTTTTCCATTTTTGCCATATTTATAACATACCGACCAGTTGGTTTTATTAAAAATAGATTTCCACGTCAACGATAAACTCCCTCCGACTTTCGTCTAATGGGTGTTTTATCCCGGAATACAGCGATTTTCTGACAGCGCTCCATTCTTTTTTATTGATTTACTTACCGACTGAGTAGTACATTATAAAAAACTAAACCAAACGATGGAGCAATCGCAGACCATGGCGCGAGACGGCACGGCGACACGCAGCAATATTCTCGATACCGCTGAGGCGATGATCTTGGATCGCGGATATTCGGCCACGTCGATCGACAAGCTGGTGGCGCAGGCCGGCGTAACCAAAGGGTCTTTTTTTCATCATTTCGATAGCAAGGCCGCGTTGGCCCATACGCTGGTCGAGCGCTTCTCCCACGCGGATTTGGACCTGTACGCGCAAAACCGGGCGCGAGCCGAGAAACTCAGCCGCGACCCCTTGCAGCAAGTATTGATTATGACCGGCCTCTATCAGGAGATGATGGAGGGGCTCACCGAACCCTACCCGGGCTGCCTGTTGGCTTCGTATATTTACGAAGCCAATTTATTCGACGACCACACGCTGGCCGTCATCGCCGATACTTATCTTCAATGGCGGATCAATTTGGGTGAAATGCTGGAGCGGGCCGCCGCGGCTTATCCGCCCCGAATCGAGGTCGACTGCGCCCATCTCGCCGACATGTTCACCACGATAATCGAGGGCGCTTTCATCATGTCGAAGTCGGTGAAGGAACCCAAGCTGGTGGCCCAGCAGATTGGCCTGTACCGCGATTTCCTCGAACTGCTGTTCCAGCCCAACATTGTAACTAGTTAGGTTACCCGGCGCCGCGCCTGGACGGCGTTTTCCAGCGCCTGCAGAAATTGCGACCGGTCCTGCTTGGTGAAAGACGCATTGTAATTGCCGCCCTGGTCGGTTTCGCGCAGATGGCTCTTCAGATCGCGCATCGCCAGGGCGTTGCCGATATTTTCCGGCGTAAATGCCTTGCCGGTGGCTCCCAGCACCTGGGCGCCACTCTCGAGGCAGCGCGCCGCCAGCGGAATGTCGGCGGTAATCGCAATATCGCCGGCACCGATATGCTCGGCAATCCAGTCGTCAGCAGCGTCGGGGGCCTCGGGCACAACGACGCGGTGGATCAGCGGATTTTCGCCGCCAAAGCGCAGCCAGCTATTGCCGACCATGTGTACGGTCAGACCATGGCGGGTGGCGACGCGCAGCACCTCGTCCTTGACCGGACAGGCATCGCCATCGACGTAAATTTCGGGGACCAGGCGCGCCGCCACTAGTGATCCGAAGGCGCGGCGAAGCGATCGCCGAGGCCGGTATCGTAGTTCAACCCCGCGACGGTTACGGTGACCCCAATGGGGCCGGTGCGCGTCAGCCCCTTGCGCGCCAGCGCCGTCCAAAC
>JAQBTY010000007.1 GCA_027624735.1 Pseudomonadota bacterium
AAACGTGGATGGCCGGCCTTCGCCGACCATGACGGGTGGGGGAGTGAAATTAAACCGGACAGTAGTGGCCTTCGCCGACCATGACGGAGAGAGGGAGCGAATTTAAACCGGACACCAGTGCTGTCGGTCCGGCCTTGACCGGTCCGCGTCGCCTCCGTACATCCTGATTAGTCGAACAAAGGGCGGGCCATGGCGGACAGGCGCGAATTCAAGACCGGCGGACATTGGGGGTTGTTCACAATCCAGGTGGAGGACGGCATGGGTGTCGGGGCGGTGCCGTACCCCACCGATCCCAACCCACCGGCGCTGATCGGCTCCGCCATCGCCGCCAACCATCATCAAAGCCGCATCCTGAAGCCGATGGTGCGGCAGGGCTGGCTGGAGGATGGTGGTCCGGCAGGCAAGGGGGCGGGCACCGGCGCGGGCCGGGGCGGCGAGGCTTTCGTGCCGGTGTCGTGGGATGAGGCGACCAAGCTGGTGGCGGACGAGCTGGTCCGGGTGCGCGACAATCATGGTCCGGCGTCGATCTATGCCGGGTCCTATGGCTGGGCCAGCGCCGGGCGGTTGCATCAGGCGCAGGCGACGCTGAAGCGGTTTCTCGGCCTGCTCGGCGGGTTCACCAATTCGGTGGGTAATTATTCCAACGGGGCGGCCAGCGTGCTGATGCCGCACATCACCGGCTCGGGCCAGATCGTGAACGGGCCGCTGACCTCGTGGAGCAGCATCGTCGAGCACACCGAAACGCTTCTGTGTTTTGGCGGCGTGCCATTGAAGAACACCCAGATCAATCACGGCGGTCTTCCCGAACACGACGATCTGCACTGGCAAAAGCGGATCGCCCAATCCGGGGTCAAGGTGGTCTATGTGGGACCCCTGAAGGACGACGTGGCCGAACTGACCGGGGCCGACTGGATAGCGGTCCGGCCCAATACCGATACCGCCTTCATGCTGGGGCTGGCCCATACGCTGGTCGCCGAAGGGCGCCATGACACGGCGTTTTTGGCGCGATACTGCACCGGGTTCGAGAAATTTCTGCCCTATCTGATGGGCGATACCGATGGCCGGCCCAAGGATGCCGCCTGGGCCGCCGCGATCTGCGATATCGACGCGGCGATTATTCGCGATCTCGCCCGGACAATCGCCGGCGGGCGCACCATGATCACCGCCTGCTGGTCGCTCCAGCGCGCCGATCACGGCGAACAGCCCTACTGGATGGCGGTGACGCTGGCTGCCATGCTGGGTCATATGGGCCTGCCCGGCGGCGGCGTCGGGTTCGGCTATGGCTGTCTTGGCGGCATCGGGACGCCGCGCTCACGTGCGTCAACCCCGCGCCTGCCGACCGGCGCCAACCCGTGCCGCGATTATATTCCGGTGGCGCGGGTCACCGACATGCTGCTCAACCCGGGCGCCGAGGTGGATTTCAACGGCAAGCGCCTGACCTATCCCGATGTGCATGCCATCTACTGGTGCGGCGGCAACCCGTTTCATCATCACCAGGATATCAACCGGCTGCTCGAAGGCTGGCGCCGAATCGACACCGTGATCGTGCATGAGCCGTTCTGGACCTCGGCGGCGCGTCATGCGGATATCGTCCTGCCCTGCACCACGACGCTGGAGCGCAACGACATCGGCGCCGCCTCGGTGCCGGCCATGCTGTTCGCCATGGAAAAGGCGCTCGCCCCCCCCGGCGAGGCGCGCAACGATTTCGATATCTTCGCCCAGATGGCGGATCGGCTGGGTTTTGGCGAGGCCTACACCGAAGGCCGCGATGAGATGGAGTGGCTGCGCCACATGTATGACGTCGCCCGTCAGCAGAACGCCGAGCAGAAAATCGACATGCCCGATTTCGACGAATTCTGGGACCGGGGTTATGTGGAATTCCCCCGGCCCGACAAGCCGGTGGTGCTGTTCGACAGCTTCCGCAACGATCCCGAGGCAAAGCCGCTCAAGACGCCGTCGGGGAAAATCGAGATCTATTCGGAGACCATCGCCGCGTTTGGCTATGACGATTGTCCCGGCCACGCTGCCTGGCTGGCGCCGGCCGAATGGCTGGGCGCCGACAAGTCGCGGGACTTTCCGTTTCACCTGATCTCCAACCAGCCGCGCACAAGGCTGCATGGGCAGCTCGACAGCGGGCCGGTCAGCCGTGAGTCAAAAATCCTGGGACGCGAACCCCTCTGGATTCATCCCGTCGACGCGGCGGCGCGGGGTCTCGCCGACGGCGATATCGTCCGGGTGTTCAATGATCGCGGCGCCTGTCTGGCGGGAATCGTGGTGACCGACCGGATCCGCCACGGGGTGGTCCAGCTTGCGACCGGGGCGTGGTACGATCCGCTCGAGCCCGGCGTGCCGGGGACCCTCGATATCCACGGCAATCCCAATATGCTCACCCTCGACAAGGGCACCTCGAAGCTGGCACAGGCGCCCGCGTCGCAGACCGCGCTGGTGGACATCGAGCTCTATCTGGATGTGTTGCCCGAGATCATGGTGCATTCGCAGCCGGCGGTTGTTTGATCGTTTTGCGGGTTCTCGTCATCTATGCGCATCCGCTTGCCGACAGCCTGAACGGAGCGCTGTTCGCGTGCGTGAAGGAGTCACTTGCCGCGGCCGGGCATGAAGTCGATGCGCTCGACCTCTATGCGGAAAATTTCGATCCGGTGCTCAGCGCCGATGAACGGCGCGCCTATTTCGATGTCGAGGCCAATCGCGCCCGGACGGAGCCCTATGTGGCGCGCCTTGAAGCCGCGGAGGGGCTGGTGTTCGTCTTTCCCCCCTGGTGCCTCGGCCCGCCGGCGATCCTCAAGGGCTTCTTCGATCGGATCATGGTCCCCGGCGTGTCGTTCCGGCTCGAAGAGGACGGCTCACTCAGCCCCAATTTGCGGCACATAAAGAAGGCTGCCGCGGTGGTTACCTATGGCCGCGAGAGGCCGCTGCTCTGGTGGTTCGGCGATCCGCCGCGGCGCATGATGACGCGCTATCTCAAGTGGTTCCTGGCGCCGGGCACAAGACCGGTATTTCTCGGGCATTACGGCCTGCACAAGCCGGATGACGCCTACCAGCGCCGCTTCATCGAAAAAGTGCGCCGCACCATGCGGCGTTTCTGAGGGGCGGGTTTCGGGACCGTTTTTGCGCGAAATCGCCCCGAATCCTGCTTTGCATGGGGTTGATCCTCGAAAAAAAGGTTTTTTTCTTTCTTAGCCGGGAAGGGCGCCGGCACAGGCTGTCTAAATACGCGTTGACAGCCAGATGGCGAGGCGCGAGCCGGCCTTGACCGCGCCGGTGAGGATTTCGTATCCCGGCGCGTCCTCGGCCCCTTGTTCGACGGCGGTGTCGCGATGGGCCCGTTCGTCGGTCCGGTATTCCTCGATCATGGCGCGGAGTTCAGCCTCGTCATCGCCCAGCTTGTCCGCCTGGGCGGCGTAATGATCGTCGATAACCTCTTCCACCGCCTTGGTGCAGGCCATCGCCGCCTTGGGACCGAGCAGGGCCGTTCCGGCGCCCAGCGCAAACCCCGCCACATGCCACAGCGGGCTCAACAGGGTCGGGCGCACGCGGCGGTCAGCGATCAGCGCGTCGAACCCGTCCAGGTGACGGCGTTCCTGCGCCGCCATCTCGCGGATCGGCGCTTCCGCGTCGGTGCCGGACAATATGGCGAGCTGGCCTTCATAGATCCTGACCGCGCCATGTTCGCCGGCGTGATCGACCCGGATCATGGACTCTATCAATTCCTGCCTGGTGGGATCCCCCGGCATGCGGCCGTCGCCGGTGCGGGCAGGTTTTTTTGCCATCCTGACCCCTCTCCGGATTATTTTGTCAGGCCGCGCAGGCCAATGGCGGCGCTGAACACGGCAAGGGCGGATGACGCCAGTACATTGTAGCCGGCCAGCGAAATACCGAATAGCGCCCAGGCGACTTCATTGCATTTAACCACGGGCGCCGCCATCAGCTTGCGGCGAAGCTCCTCGATCGAGTCGCCGGTAATGCCACCGCTGCAGGCGGAGGGGCCGGCGAAAATGCCTTCCTCCACCCCGACATGATAAATGCCGATGCCGGCGGTGGTGGCAAACGCGACGGCGCACAACAGCAAAAGCGCGCGGCGGCCGCTGTCTGAAATGGCCGGTAAAAACGCCAGCGCGGCGAGCGGAATGACCGCGCCATGCGGCCATCGCTGCAGCAGGCACAGCTGACAGGGCGCCACGCCAAAGCCGTATTCCATCACGAAAACCGTGGCCAGCAGAGCGGCGGCCGCAAAGGCCACATAAAGCGCTGCGGTACGCGGGGACAGCCGCGGGTCTGTGGATAAACTGCTCATGGCGCGTGATATGGCGGTTTCCAGTAGAAACTGCAAGACTAGTGGATAGAATTCGACACTTGGCACCCATGGTCCGGGAGGGCAACCGTGACCGAGACCAACTTCGAAACCGCCGGCTGGCGCGACGTCGGCGATCCGATCGTGAAGGCCAATTGCGTTCGACTGCTCAAACCCAGGGGATAAGTCGCTGACGAACATTCAAGCCCCACAATGGGACCGAGAGGTCGATCTGTTGGTCGCGGGCGCCGGTCCGGGCGGCATGACAGCGGGTCTGGTTGCGTCGCTCGAGGGGCTCGACGTGCTGATCTGCGAAAAATCACAGCAGGTTGGCGGTACCGGTTCGACCTCGGCGGGCACGCTCTGGATACCGGGAAACAGCGCCGGGGAAGCGGCCGGGTTTGCCGACAGCGCCGAAGATGCGCGGTCCTACCTCAAGGCGCTGGTCGGCGATGACGGCGCGGATCCGCGGCGCGATATATTCCTGCGCGAGGGACCGGGCATCATCGACGATCTGACCAGGCGGACGGCCCTCGATTTCGTTTCCTGCGGTCACCATCCCGACTACCGCAACAATTTGCCCGGCGCGGGGTCATCGGGACGGGCCATCATCCCGGCGCCGTTCGATGGGCGTCTCCTCGGCAAGGATTTTGCGCGCGTGCGCTCTCCCATAGACGATTATTTTCTGCTTGGCGGCATGATGGTCGGCAAGGTCGATATCGAACGCCTGCTCGGCCGTTACCAATCGATGGAAAATTTCGTGCATGCGGCGCGGCTGGTGTTGCGCTATCTCGCGGATCGCCTGCGCCATGCGCGCGGGACCCGCTTGGTGATGGGCAATGCGCTGGTTGCCCAGCTCTACTACAGCCTGAAGAAAAATCATGTCCCCGTCCTGTTTGGCGCCGCGTTCAAGGAACTGGTTGTCGAGGCGGGCCGGGTCACCGGCGCAATCGTCACCACCGATAGCGGTTCCGTTCGTATCGGGGCCCGCAAAGGGGTGGTGCTGGCGACCGGCGGCTTTGCCCACAATCCGAGATTCCGTACAATCTTCATGCCCGATCCCCCGCCGGTTCATTCCATGGCGGTGTCCGAAAATGTGGGTGACGGGATTGAGGCGGCGGAACGGGCCGGCGCTAGGCTGGATGCCGGACGCGCGCGGCGGGGCGGTTTGTGGTCGCCGGTTTCGCTGGTCCGCCGTAAGGACGGCTCGACCGGTCTATATCCCCATATTCTGCTCGACCGCGCCAAGCCCGGCCTGATCGCGGTCAATGGGGCGGGCCGGCGCTTTGTCAATGAAGGCGTGTCCTATCACGATTTTGTCGAGGCCATGTACCGGTCGAATGAAACCGCGCCAACCATCCCGGCCTGGCTGATCTGCGATGCGGCCTTCGTCCGGAAATACGGGCTGGGCGTGATCCATCCCGGCACGCGGAACGTCCGGAAATTCGAAAAATCCGGCTATGTAATCCGCGGCGACAGAATAGAGGGACTGGCCCGTAAACTGAACATCGATGCCGGGACTTTGGCGCAAACCATCGCGCGCCACAATCGGTTCGCCGCAAAGGGCGTGGATGAGGATTTCGGCAAGGGCGAGACAGAACTGAACCGGTTTAACGGCGACCCCGAAAACCGCCCCAACCCGTGTCTGGCGCCGATCGATTCGCCGCCCTTTATCGCCGTGGCGGTATGGCCGGCGGAGATCGCCTGCAGCGCGGGCCTCGCCACCAATGGCGACGCGCAGGCGCTCGATGCCGGCGACCGGCCGGTTGACGGGCTTTACGCCTGCGGCAACGATATGGCCTCCATCATGGCGGGACACTATCCAGGCCCGGGGACCACGCTCGGACCGGCGCTCGTCTTCGGCTATCGCGCCGCCAGGCATGCGGCGCGGGGCGGCTGTGAGACAATCCGGACATAAATACTTTGTGAACGCGGCTACATCGGTTTCTCATGTATCTCTCCCGAATATTCGACAGTAATGCGTGTTCCCTTCGGTACAACGGTCGGGGTGTGCGCAAGGAAAAAAGCTTCGCGGCCCCGCTTTTTGGGGAGTCTTTTGCGCACTACGGCAACATCGTGCATTGTGATATTTCCGCCGTCCAGTGGTTCAACCGTAATGTCCATGTGACCAGGGAAGGTTCCGAACCAAGTCCAGGCCGGGTACTTTACCAAGCCCCGTATCACAGTTTTATGGGATGAGCGATATACGCTCACGTGAGAGATTCCAGGAGGGCTTTCCCGTCGGATGGTTTCGACGTCGACGACACCTGTCTCGTTAAGGGTGGGAGAAAACAGGGAACATCCGGGAAGTATGAATAGGGATACCAAGCCCGTTATGGCGGAAAATTTTCGCATCCACATCTCTCCCTTGCCTCTCTATTGGGGACTAACACGGTTGCGATTATCCCACGCCCGTAATTTCCACCATTGACCTAGATCAATTAGTGACATTTCCGACCGTCGTGCCGCGGGCGTTACCGCTTCATCCTCGTCGACTCACCTTTCGCACCAGTAAAAGGACCGCCGCGCCAAACCTAAGTCGCCGCATGACTTACCTTCCGCAAGTTTCCCTCCTGTTGACCTCCGTGCCGAGGCAAATAATAAACGTCTATCGGTTGGTTGCGGCCGGTAAGGGCGCAGCCCGTTGCCCGAGACCACTCTGGCCCGGGCAGATCGGTGGCTTTCTTTGCTAAATCATCTGAAATCGCAATGTCGGCATCGAGTGTTCGCGTAAGGCGTTCGATGCGCTCGGCAACGTTGACCGTGTCGCCGATGACGGTGAACTCAAGCAAGCTTTCTTTGCCGATCACGCCGACGAAGGCTTCGCCGTAATGCAGACCGATACCGGTTTCGACCACCGATAAGCCGGCTCTTTCTCGTTCGCTCGACCACGTGGCGACACCGTCGAGGATCGTTCGCGCGCAGTTGAGTGCGCGGTCCGGCGGCGAGTTGCCGGTGTCTGGAAAACCAAAGACGGCCATGACCGCGTCCCCAATGAATTTGTCGACAACGCCGCCATGGCTACGAATTGCGGTCGACAATATTTCCCGGAATTCCGCGAGCAGCGTACTGAGCGGGCCGGGCTCCATGTTTTCGGCAAGCGCGCTAAATCCGCGGATGTCGGCGAAAAGAATTACAATTGGCATAATGCGCCCATCCGTCGCCTGGGCGCTGGTTTCTGACATCAATTGATCGGCGATATCGGGGGAGAAAAAACGTGACAGCCTGGTTCGACCCAATTTCTCCTCGATGGAAACCCGCAATAATTTTCGTGTTCCCCGTCCTGTAATGAAGAGAATTAGAGCGGTAACGATCAGGACAGCGATGGGAACAATCTGATGATGCACGAGGTTATGCGCACCGGCCGGCGCTGTTTCGATCGAAACAGGAATATCAGTCATGACAGCGCCGGCAACGAGTAGCCCAACAAGATAAAGCCCCGCCGCATAGACCACCAGCCACGGCCGGTACCGCATCGCGGCATGGACCAGGAGCACAAATATAATTGTGGCAATTGGCATTGCCGCGAGCGCCGATGGGGATTGCCCCAAGAGGGATGCCATGAGCGCGGTCTGCATCACCACCAGACCAACTTCCAGGGTGACAAATAAATAGGGCAACAGCGGGTGATAAATCCGAAACCAGGCCAGCAGCAAACCGGTGAGGGCAAGAGCCCCATAAATCATTGTGACACCCAGGATCGGGTGGTGATGGGCGCCTTGCCGTTGGAGGGACAGAACGGTTGCCAGCAGAGCTGAAAAGACGAGGATCCGTAACATAGCCGCAAGGCGCTCCTGTCCCATTTCTGCCTTGGCCAAAATGGCATCCACTTCGTTCACACCGCGTCCTCCTTACAAAAATCGGATCCGAAGGGGCTGGACGGCAACGGATATGCGCCCAGCCCCTTTCGTCAGAAAAAGATCCTGAGGCCGGCAACCAGCGAAAAGACGTTGGAATCCGCGCCTTCCTCGCTGGCAAAATCCTCGGTCTTGCCGATTTTCCGTTCCCAGTTGATGCCGATATAGGGCGCGAATTCCCGGGTGATTTCGTACCGCAACCGGAGACCCAGCTCGACATTGCTGAGACCGGATCCCACGCCGGTTTTTTCGTCGTCTGAAAAGGCGATGTTCATCTCGACCGATGGTTCGAGAACAAGTCGCTGGGTGAACAGAATGTCGTATTCCGCCTCCAGCCTAAGCGAGGTATCGCCCTTGTGGCTGACGAAGAAGCTGGCATCGGTTTCGAACCATTGTGGCGCCAGCCCGTTGATGCCGATGACGCCGAAGGTGCGGGACGGGTCTGGCTTTATGTCGTGGCGTACCCCGATCTGGGCATCGAAAAAGTCCGAGATCATTCTCTGATAAAGAACCTGGAATTCGGCGTTCTCGAATTCATCGGCATTGCGGACATATTCTCCCTCGGTCTTGAGGGTGAGCTTGTTTTCATCGTTGCCGATGCGGCCCTGTCCTTCCCAGACCAAAAGGTCGTTGCCGTCCTGCTTGCGGTATTCCAGCTGGTCGATCTTGACCAGGGTGAACAGGTTGTCGTCCATCTTCTCGGCCTGGGCCGGCATCCCGAAAAGGGAAACGAAGACGATCCCAGGAACCAGGGTAAACGCGCGGAGGGTTTGTCTAAGGCTTTTCATTTGGTCACCCCCCAACCTTGGCCTGTGGGCCGTCCGGTCCGCCCTCGACGATGATTTCGCGGAACATGCCAGTCGCCATGTGATAGATCAGGTGGCAGTGAAAAGCCCACTTGCCGGGCGCGTCCACCTCGGTCTCGGTATAGACCGTGGTGCCCGGCGCGATGCTGACCGTATGCTTGATCGGGTTCCATTTCTTGGAACCGTTATCGAGGATGGTCCACATGCCATGCAGATGCATGGGATGGGTCATCATGGTCTCGTTGACGAACTTGAAGCGCACCCGTTCGCCGTATTTGAGGCGGATGGGATCGGCCTGAGAATATTTCTTGTCATTGATCGACCAGAAATACCGTTCCATGTTCCCGGTCAAGCGCAGCGTAATTTCACGGGTCGGTTTGCGGACTTTGTATAGAGGCTTTTGCGCTTTCAGATCGGCATAGGAGAGAAACTTTCCGCCGTTCGCCGCCTTCGGCATGAGACCGCTGCCCGGTGCATAGAAGGGATCGGGTTTTGGACCGCCCATTTTGGAATGGTCCATCCCCGTCATCTTGGAGTGGTCCATGCCCTTCATAGTGGAATGGTCCATACCCGCCATCGACCCGTGGTCCATGCTCATATCGGTCATGCTGAGCAAGGGGCGTTCGCGCATGGCTGGAATATCGGCGGCCATGCCTTCCTTGGGCGCAAGCGTGCCGCGCGCAAAACCGGTGCGGCCCATGGATTCGGCGAACAGGGTATAGGCTTTGTCGTCTTCCGGCCGCACGATGACGTCATAAGTTTCCGCGACGGCGATGCGGAACTCATCGACATTGACCGGCCACACGTTGTTGCCGTCGGCCTGGACGACCGTCATTTTCAGTCCCGGTATGCGCACATCGAAAAAAGTCATCGCCGACGCGTTGACGAAACGCAGCCGGACTCGCTCGCCGGGTTTGAACAGGCCGGTCCAGTTCTGTTTGGTGTTCTTGCCGTTGACCAGGAAGGTGTATCCGCTGACATCGGCGATGTCGGTGGGGGTCATCCGCATGTCGCCCCACATTTTCCGATCTTCAATAGCCGCGCCAAATCCCTTCTTGGACACATCGCTGAAGAAGTCGCCGATCGTCCTTTGGTTATAATTGTAATAGTCCGACATCTTCTTGAGATTGCCGAGAACCCTTTCCGGCTTGGTGTCATGCCAGTCCGACAGGACGACGACGTATTCGCGGTCGTACCGGAACGGTTCGCGGGCCTTCGGTTCGATCACGATGGCGCCATAGACTCCCGCCTGTTCCTGCAGGCCCGAATGGCTGTGATACCAGTAGGTCCCATTGTTCTGGGCGGGAAAGCGGTAGGTATGGGTGGTGCCGGGCTTGATGCCATCGAAGCTGATCCCTGGAACGCCATCCTGCTTAAACGGCAGGATCAGGCCATGCCAGTGGATCGAGGTATCGACAGCCATCGTGTTGGTGACATTGATGGTGATGTCTTCGCCTTCCTTGAAGCGGAGAACGGGACCCGGGATAGTGCCGTTGATGGCAATCCCGGTCCGGTCGCTGCCGGTCAGATTGACGGTCTTTTCGCCAATGGACAAATTATAGATTCCGGCGTGGGCCATGGAAGCCGCGGCAAGCAGACCAAGCACGGCACAGAGCGCCGCTCGACTAACCTGCGTAAAAAATGAAATCATCTTTGTTTTCCCCTTCATGCGTGAGACACGCGGGCGCGCCGGCAAAGGCGACGCGCCCGGCGTGCTATTAGTGAATCGAGATCTTGCCAACCATGCCGGATTCATAGTGACCCGGTACATTGCAGGCGAATTCGAGCCTGGCGTCGGTGTCGAATTTCCAGATGATCTCGGCCGATTTTTTGGGCTCCACGAGCGCACTGTTCGGGTCGTTGTGCTCCATGGTCTTGCCGCCGCCCATATCCATCTTCATCATGGCGTGATTGATCTTGTCAGGCTCCAACACGCCGTGTTCCATCATTGTCATCATTTCCTTTTGATGGGCCTTGTGCATCTTGGCGGTACCGATATTGAATTCGTGAACGAACTCGCCTTTGTTCTTCACGACGAAGCGGATGGTCTCGCCTTTTTTTACCTCGATTTTCTCTGGCAAGTAGCGGTTGTCGGTCATCGTAACCGTAATCGTCCGGCTTACGTCGGCAGCCTTGCCGGGTTTGCCGACATTGGCGCTGCCTCCATGTCCATGGCCTCCGCTCTGAACACCGGAGGCTTCACCATGACCGTGTCCGCCGCTGTGTTTGCCCGCGGCCAAAGCGCCGGTCGAGACCGATAGGGTTAAGGCCAGGACAGTGGTTAGGAATGATTTGCAAATCAGATTCGTCTTTTTGTAAGTACGCATAGTCGATTTCTCCTCGATTCGTGATTGATAATTTCGGCTGGCACACCGCGGCGGCAAAGTCAGGTCGGCGTAGGAAAATTCGCTGATCAATGGCTCTGCTGAAAAGCCGTGGGCGTCGCAGAAAACTAATTAGGCTTTGGCGAGGCCGCCGCGCGGGACGGGGGGGTCACAGTCCAGATAGTGGGACCGGAGCATCGCATCATCGCCAGCCGATAATTGGAGGCGATAGGATATGGTTGCGGATGTCGCAAGTTGCGCAAACGTTGCAACAAAAGACGGGCAGGATGAAGTAGACCCGACATGCGTTAAAGCGTGACCGACTCCGGAGTGGTCGCTCCCCACCGGGTCCTTTTGGTGGCTCGTTGAGGAATGGGATTGATGTTCCTGATCGTGCGCATTACTTGCGAAGGAATAGGGCCCAAGCAAAACCGTGAAAACCAGAAGGGCGGAAAGCAGCGATCGCAGCGATATCGCCGAAACCTGACCATGCCAAACCGCGAAATTCACTCGATCGACCTCATTCAAAAGGACCAGAAATCCTTCGATTGAACATAGGGAATTAAAGTCCGTATTTCAATGACAAATTTTTATATGGTTAATTAATAGTTAACAATTACAACTATTTAGACTGCGAGCCCAAGATCGGCTTCAACCGTATGAGTGCCGGCTATCCGTGGCGTTTCATTTTCTTGTTCTTGATCCGTAACCGGACACCAGTGGCCGGAGCCTGTCCTCACGCCAAATATCATAAGCCCAGCGCCGGCAAGCACGATAAGCTCGGCGATGATCATAAGGGGTCGGGATTTTTGGGCTGTTCGGATAAAATTCATCATGGCCTCGACAGTCTCGACAGTATTGTATGGGGGGCATGATATACGGTTCCCGGTTGCGGGAAGGCCAAGAAATCATCGTTTATCGTTGGATCGATTTTGCGGATCCGGCCAAGCATAGGAAATTCGCTCTATTCCGCGTGGTCTATGCTGTCGAGAAACGATATCCAATGGTCCGGAAGCCTGTGCGCGCGCGCGCCGTCCCGGAGCAGGGTGAGGTAGCGATGCGAGGGGTTACCATCGTTTTCCTTCCCATCCGCCATATAGGCGACTGCGTCCAGGCCGTTTCCGTCCACATCGGCAGCCGCCAGCCATACCGGCTTATACCGCCGGCCTGGGATACCCTCGCTTGCGTTCAGCCGGACAAGCTCACGCCGGTTGATGCGGTGAAGAACGCCCCAGACCTCGGCATCCTGGTCGAGGACGATGTTGGCTGGCGCCGCGCGTCCCTTGGGCCGGCCTTCCAGATTGAACCGCAGGCGATAGCCGGCGACGCGCCCGGCGCGCGACTCGACGGGCCGCATGCCGCGCCGTTCGCGAAACGCACTGTCATGCATGTTGGCGCCATAGGCGAAGTACCACACCAAATCATCGGGATGCCCGTCCAGAGATAGCCCCCAGACGCCATACCAGAGCCGCGCCAATGGCCACGCCCGAAGCGCCACGGGAACCCAGGCGCGTCTCACGCTACGCTGCACGCCGCGCCACATCACCGTCGCTCCCAGTGCGACAGGCGGACATAAAATACCAGCTGCAGGATGGCGGCCAGAAGGGCGGTGATGAAAACGGCCTTTAGCGACAGCACATCGCCGATCGCCGCGCCGAGGAGCGGCAACAGGGCGGCGGGTGAGGCCAGCGCATTGAAATAGGCGGAATAGGCCGGACGTTTTTCATCCGGTGAAATTTCCATGAGGTAGCCGAGATAACCGATCGTCATACCGTTGACCAGCGCGCCAATAATGACAAACAGCACGGCGAAGGCAACCAGGATTTCTATCCGGGAGAGGCCGCCTACGACAGCGAAAATGACCAGCGCGCCGAGCGGGGGAACCAAACGGAGCGCGCCGACAGATTGCAACAGGGCCAGCTTGCCGAACCGGTCGCCTATGCGGCCCCAGAGCGCGTTGGATGTCAGCGCACCGGCGGTCTGCGCCCCCAGCAGGATTCCCACATCCGCCACGCCGAGGCCAAGGCCGGATGCGGCGACAACAAAGAACGGCAGGGCCATCAGCGTGGCGCCGCCCAGCCACTGCGTATACAGGAACAGGCGGAACCGGGCATCCGATCGCAGGGTCGCCAGACCGTCCCTGAGAAATTGGCCAAAATTCCCGTCGTCCTCATCTTTGGCGGGGGGCGCCGGCGGTTCTCCCGCGGAGACGAAGCTGATCGAGGAGACGATCATCACCCCGGATGCCATCGCGAATATCAGGGCATGGGCCGTGAGATACGATGCGGTCGCGAGCAGATGGTGAATGGCGGCGGCGATTCCGAGCGCCAGTACGCCACCGCCGAAAAACCGCCAGGCCAGCATCCGGCTTCTCGCACCCGAGGGGATCGAGCGCCCGACGATGTCGTTGTAAGGCACCGCGACGATGCCGCTGACGAAGGCATAAAGCGTCCACAGCGCGAGAAATCCACCCGCCATCCAGCCGGCGCTAACCCCGCCGGAGAACGCCAGCAGCACGGCGATGAAAGCCAGACATCCTGCCCGGCCAAAGGCGCCGACGACGTAGTAGGGCATGCGGCGTTGGGAACGCTGGGCCAGGTACCCGATAATAAGCTGCGGCACCAGCCAGCCGAGCCGGAGCACCGCGCTGGCTGCCCCCACCGCATAGATGCTGCCGGTCAGATGGTTGACCAGGCTGGCTACGATGGTCGCCGAATCGACGGCCGACGAGCCCGCCTGGAACGATGCACCGGCGCCGGCGATCTTCCAGACGACAGGCCCGCGCGCGCCGTCCTTGCCGTCCGGGGTGGTTATCGGAGGTTTTTCAGGGGCTGACATTGGTGCTCTCCCCGGCTTGGCGTGCATCCCGGATATTGATGCCGCTGCGCCACAGGAACAGCAGACCCGGCCCGACCATCAGGATGATTGTCATGATGTGCGTAAACAGGATCATTGCCAGCGCCTCCTCATGGGCGACACCGAGCACGCTGAGAGCGAAGCCGGACCCGATGACAAAGCCGCCCGGCACCCGGATAAACCGGGCGAGCACCAGCGCGAATCCCGCGAAGACCATGAGGAACAAATAGTCGAGTGGCGCCAAGACTATCCCAACCGCGAGGCCTGCCCACAGAAAATGCGTGGCCGCGATAATTTTCATCAGGATGCTGGCAAGCACGGCGCCGACCTGACGCGATCGTGAACGCGGCCACACAATGCCTTGCCGGATCGCTGGTCTCAGCCCGTCGAGGCGCCCGCCGCCCCGGGCGGCCAGCCAGTCGATCAACCGGCTTAATTTTGCTTCATCGCGGTTCAACGGCGTGCGGGCAAAGAAAACGGCGAACAGCAGGATAAAAAACAGGACAAGGTTTAAACCGCCGCCGACCGCCAGCCCGGTCCGCACATCGCCGTCGATTTCAGGAAAATTGCCTGCCAGCGCGACGAGCCCCGCGAACAAGGCGAATATAATGCCGTCGAGAAAGCGTCCGATGGCCGATGTCATCAGGATTCCGGCCCAGCGCAGCCCTTCGAGCCGCGCGATCAGCCACGACCTTACCAGCGGGCTGATACCGAGCGGGACGAGGATTGCGACGCCATAACCGGCGAGGATGGCGCCGAACAGCCGAAAACTCGAAATGGGTTTCAGATCGAACAGGATCTGCCGCCATTTCCAGGCGCGAGTCAGCTGCTCAAGCAAAATTGTTCCGGCAAGCGCGCCAAGCCACCCTAGCTTGGCAGTGGCGATGGCGGACAGAAACCGGTCGACATCAAGGCCGCGGTATAGCCAGAACAATATGGCGATTGCGATGGCCGCGCCCAGTGCCGGCAATATCCAGCCTATGAAGAACCCGCGGCGGGCCTTCGGGTGCTCTAATCGCAACAGCAATCGCCCGACTGTATGGGCGGGCACGGTACCGACCCGTAGGAGCAGTAGACGCAGCAATCACCCGGTTTCGGCTTCAAGACCGCCCCGCATCCCTTGCAATCATAAAACCACTGGCACGCATCGGTCGGCATTGTCTCGGTTTCGGCGTGATCGCATTGGGGGCAGGTCAGGGTCGAGCGCGGCTCTATGCCGCCTTCTTGCATCTCCATAGCGCATATCCCGTCATAATGAGAAAGAGTGCCAGGCCAGGCAAAAGCACCATATCGAGCCATCCGACAAAGGCCGACAGGCCGAGCACCCCGAACAGGATGACCAGCACCGGCGTAAAGCAGCAGATCAGCGCAATGACCGTCCCGGTAATACTGGTCTTGAGTAATGTCCGGGGTTTCATGGCTGTACCTTGCCGATTTCCATATGAGTCCTGCTGAATATTTCGTTCATTCGCTTCTCTGCCAATTTCCACGCTATGTTACTACCTGTAGCTACTACAGGTTCAAGGAATAATGACATGCCCCAAATCACCATCGGTAAATTGTCGGAAAAAACCGGGTGTCATATTGAGACGATCCGCTATTACGAGCGCATCGGCTTGCTCCGCAAACCGCCGCGCAGCACGGGCGGGCACCGGCTTTATGGGGACGCGGACATCCGGCAACTGACTTTTGTCCGCCGTAGCCGGGAACTGGGTTTTACGCTGGAGGTGGTGAGGAACCTTTTGAGCCACATCGATGGCGGTGACCACACCTGTGCCGAAATCAAGGCAATCGCGCTCGACCATCTGACGGAAGTCCGCCGCAAGCTCGCGGAGCTGAAACGGTTGGAGCGTGGCCTCAAGGATATGATCGCGACCTGCGAGGGCGGCGACGCAACCGATTGTCCGATCCTCGAGGAGTTGTACGCCTAGGGAAAACGCCTCAATCCAGCATCACGATGCTGCCGTCTTCTTTCCGGCCCTGGCGGCGGTGAAAGCCGAGCGCTTTGAGGGTTGGTTCGTCGCTGGCGACAAACAAAATTGCATCCTCCTTGTCCGATTTGTTTTCGTGGTGAAACCAGGTGCCGCCCGGGACGGCGATGGCGTCGAACGGCTGCCAGTCGAATGTCTGCCCATCGACGATGGTCGCGCCGGCGCCCTCGAAGGCGATGCAGACCAGGCTCGCATTTTGCTTCTGCGGCAACGTCTTTTCTCCGGGGCGCAGCATCTGGCCGAAAAATGTCATGGTCCGGAAGGGCGTTTGTCCCGTGGCCGGATCGCGATATTCCAGGCTGATCCCCTCCCACGGGCTGCCGTCATGGTCGCGGAATTTTTCCAGCAGGCTGCGGGTTTCGTCCCAGCGATAGACATACATGGGCGAATGAAGTCCGGTACCCCGCTTATGATCGACGAAGCGCGGCCGCAACCCGCCGGTACCATAGGTGCGGTGCGAATAATCCGCATCATAGCGCGCCGACTGTTCCGCCTTGACGGCATTGTCTTCGGTATAATCGTGCTCGAATGCGGCGGCGTTGAGAAATTCCGATAGCGGCAGATCGAGGATGCTGACATTCACGGCGAAATCGTCGCCGTGATTGCCGTGGTTGTGCCAGGCATCCGCCGGGGTGAGCACCAGATCGCCGGGCCCGAAGGTGATGTCTTCCCCCTCGATTCCGGTGAAGTTGCGGTCGCCGGTCAGTCCAATGCGCACCGCGTTGATGGAATGGCGATGGGCCGGCATGATTTCCCTCGGGTCGTTGAGCCGGTAGGCGGTGTAGAGTGAGCTCACGGTTGCGCGAACGGGCGCCAGCGCCGGGTTGACCAGCACCACTGACCGGCGCTCCGAATCCTCCATGGAAATCAGCTCGGCCGCCTCATGGAGGATCGGTTGAATATGGCTGTATTTCCACAGATAGGGCACCGCCTTGCTGCCCTTGAGCACCTGTCCGTCCTCGTCATGGTCCGCATCGGACTGCACTGCCCAGTAAGGCGCGAGGTCATGGCTCGACAGACGATCATACAGGGCAGCGAGCCGCGTATCGCGGTTGCTGGCGCTTTCCTTGGTCGCGCTATCCTTGGTTGATGTCGTCATGGCCGGTCTTTCGTTGGAAGCCGCGCTCGTTCCCTGCAAGTTTACGATTTAGGGCGGAAAATGGAAATTAATTCCATCTTAACGTCCGCCGATCCATTTTAATGCTGTACGGCAAATGGCGAATCGGAATTCCACTTTGCACTGCACTTTGAGCTGGCGAAACTTACGTCCATGAAATCCCGTGACTATTTCGAGGCGTTTTGCCGCGCGCTCGAAAACGCCCAGATACCGGAACCCGGCGCGCAGGTCCAGTTGGCGGATCGGGATATTTTCCTGCGCGTTAAGGATATCCTGCAGGTCTGTTACGAAGGCAACCCGGATCAAAAGTTCTGTAACGCCCTTCAACGCCGGGCCGGTGAGATCATGCTGGAAGTCAGCGACCCCAAAGAATGGCAAGGGGCGTTGGATGTCTACGGCGCCGCGTGGCGCCTGAGCAATGTCCTGCCGGATGATGAGGACGCGAAGTCCGCTCTGCCTCCGCCCGATGAGTCGGCACAAACCCTAAAGCAGGATTTATTGCTCATGGTAGGGGATCTGGAGCATCTGACCGATCAGCTCGATTCCGAACTCGATATACAGCTCGTCGTGCTCGGTGAAACAGACGCCCGTATCGTGGATTTGCAGAACCAGCTGGAGCGGCTTCGCAAGCCGTTTAGTCAGATCAAGGACATCGCGGGCAGCGGTGTGAAATATTCGGACTTCTTCGGTGCCGGTTCTGCCGGGGTCCGATTTATCGACGGGATTTCCGATCCGATCGTCGCCGTCTCTCTCGGTTCCCATGACCTCGCGCTATCACCCGAGGCAAGGGACCTGGTTCGAAACGCCGCGACGGGCGCGCGTGATTTGGCGTGCCGGATCGCCGGGGCTGTTGCCGGCAATGCTGATCTGTCCCGGTGCGCCGATAAATGTGTCGAAAGAATAGAACGCTATCTTGTCGCGGAGTCTTTGGAAAGCAAACAGAGGGGCTTCCGCGATGTCTCCGAATCATGGTGCCCGGAGATGGTCGACATTCCGCCCGGTGCGTTCCTGATGGGCAGCGCCGATCCGGCTCATCAGGATGAGATACCACAGCATCCGGTGAAGATCGGCTATGGGTTCGCTGTCGGGCGCTACCCCGTGACGTTCGAAGAATACGATGCCTTTTGCCGGGCCGCCCGGCGCCAAAAGCCCGGCGACAATGGCTGGGGCCGCGAGCGGCGACCGGTAATTAATGTCTCGTGGGACGATGCGCAGGCCTATGTCGAATGGCTGAGCGGGGCAACCGGCCGCCGCTATCGTTTGCTGACCGAGGCCGAATGGGAATATGCCTGCCGTGCCGGCAGTACGACACGTTATTCTTTCGACGAGGACGACAGGGACCTGGCGGCGTATGCCTGGTTTGTCGGTCATCTGGAGGGGGAAACACGTCCCGTCGGTGACAGGCGCGCCAACGATTTCGGACTTTTCGACATGCATGGCAATGTCTGGGAATGGTGCGAGGATGTCTGGCACGATAATTACCAGGATACCCCCCCGGTAAAGGGAAGCGCCTGGCTCGAACGCGGCGATCAGAGGATCCGCGTCTTGCGGGGCGGTTCCTGGGTCAGCGGCCCGCGGGGTCTTCGCTCGGCGGTCCGCCTCGAGGGTGCAACCGACTACCGGCACAACAATGTCGGTTTTCGCGTTGCCAGGGCGCCGGACCCTTAGACGCGCTCCACGATATGCATCCCGCGGATCCGGTCGATGATGTAGATCAGGCCGCGATCGTCGATGGTCACGTCGTTGGTCGATAGCCGGTCGATGCCAGGCGCCGGATCCGGCTGGAACCAGGCGACATGCTTGGGCGCATACGGGTCGGCGATGTCGAAAATCTGCAGGCCCTGGGCGAACCAGGCGAACGGGATTTCAGTGCCGGTGACGACTTCCGACGGCTGATGACAGCCGGTCATGGGCGGGGCGATTTCCTTGCCCTGGCCTTCCGGCTGGATGGTGGCGATGGGCAAGGGCTGCTGCTCGATGGTGATGTCGACCACCCAGGCCAGCGCCGGCGCGTGGGGGCGCAGCTTGGCCACGTCCTCGTCGGCCAGGATCATCACATTGCGGCCCTGCACCGGGAACGGGATCGGCAGCGCGGTGTGTTCCGGATGGGGGAAGGCGGGGCTGGTGGCGAAACCCGAAATGTGTTTCGGCTTGGATATGTCGGATATGTCGAGGATGAAAAAACCGTGGTGCCAATAGCTGACATAGAGCCGGTCGCCCATGCGTAACGGGTGATGGCAGCGCGGTCCGACCTGGCCTTCCCACAAATACTCCTCGCCGCCGGCTTCCCACTGGCCGGGGATCCACCAGCGCCCGACTTCGGTGGCGTTCAACGGGTCGCTGACATCGAGGATCAGCATGATGTTGCCGATATAGCCTTCGATGCTGGTCGAGAAATAGACGTATTTTCCGTCGAAATCGAACCGGTGTACGCCCTTGCCGGGCGTGTTCCAGTTACCGATATGTTTTGGATTGTTCGGGTCGCTGACATCGTAGAAGCCGAGACCGCCTGAAAAATCCGCCGACTGCTCGCCGCCGAGTCGCTCGTGATTGACCACCATCAGCCCGTCCTGAACGCGGACCTTGTGCGAATGGGTGTTGGTCGGCATGCCTATCTCGGCCACGATGCGCGGCTTTTTCGGATCGCTGACGTCAACGATCGACGTGCCGTGCGGAAATTCCATGTGACCGACATAGGCGTAGTTGCCGTCGACGCGAATCTGTCCGCCGCCGGCGATGTCGAGATAGCCTACCTGTTTGATACCGTGTGTGTTCATGACCCGCCCTTAGCGATCTATTGCGTCAGAAAATTACCAAGTCTGAATATACTATCAGTCTCCAATACCGGATTCACCCTTGCATCCTTGGTGTAGGGCATGAAAACATGTGACCAGTGGTTGGGACATATCAGTGATCGTGCGCGGGCGACTGCAACGACGGTGCAGTGTCGGCGGGCAGAATGCGGGCTGCTGCCCGCGGGGGGGCAAAAATGGTAGAATCATTGGCGACGGGGACCCGGTGCGCGGCCCTCGTCGGACCCTATCTCAGTGGCAAGACAACTCTTATGGAAGCCTTACTGTTCGCGACCGGCGCCATCCCGCGCAAGGGAACGGTCAAGGACGGCAATACGGTCGGCGATTCATCGTCCGAGGCGCGCGCCCGGCAGATGAGCTCTGAACTGAGCGTTGCCTACACCGAATATCTTGGGGACGACTGGGCCTTTGTCGACTGCCCCGGTTCGGTCGAACTAACGCAGGAATCCTACAATGCGCTGCAGGCCGCGGATGTTGCCGTCATAGTCTGCGAACCCGTGGCCGAGCGCGCTGTGGCGCTGGCGCCGCTGTTTCGTTTTCTGCAGGACAAGAAAATTCCTCACATGGTGTTCATCAACAAGATGGATACGGCGTCGCAAAGCGTCCAAACGGTCCTTGAAGCCCTGCAGGGTGGTTCAAACTGGCCACTGGTGCTGCGTCACCTGCCCATTGCCGAGGGCGAAGACATCAGCGGTTATGTCGATCTGGTGAGTGAGCGCGCTTATAAGTATCAGCCGGGAAAGGCCTCGGACCTGATCTCAATTCCCGACAGCATGACCGATGATGAGCAGTTGGCCCGCCAGGTAATGCTCGAATCGCTGGCCGATTTCGATGACGATCTTCTGGAAAAACTGCTTGAGGACGCTGTCCCGCCGACCGGGGAAGTGTATGAACAGCTTACCAAGGATTTGCGTGACGGGTTGATCGTCCCAGTCTTCATGGGCGCCGCCGAACAGGATCATGGCGTGCGCCGGCTGATGAAAGCCTTGCGCCATGAGACCCCGAATCCGGATCGGAGCGCGACGCGGCTTGGCATCGACCCCGACGGCGAAGCGGTTGCCCAGGTGTTCAAGACGTTGCATGCAGCCCATTCGGGCAAGCTCTCCATTGCCCGCGTGTGGCGCGGCGGCATTTCGGAAGGCGACATGCTGGCTGGCCACAGGATCGGCGGCATCAGCAGGCTGATGGGCAGTAATCAGACCAAGGTCAGTTCGGCCGCGCTCGGCGACGTGATCGCGTTCGGTCGCATGGATGAGGTGTCGACAGGCGATGTGCTGACGCCGTCGGGGGAGGCGCCTGCCGGCATGGCCGCCTGGCCCGCGCCGCTGACGCCGGTTTACTCTTTCGCGATCGAGGCGGAGAACCGCGCCGATGAGGTCAAGCTTACCGGATCCCTGCAACGGCTGAGCGAGGAAGATCCTTCGCTCGGCTACCGCAACGACAACGAGGTGCATCAGTTGATGCTGGAGGGGCAGGGGGAAATCCATCTGCGGCTCGCCATCGAGCGGCTGAAAAGCAAGTACAACATTGCCGCCAAGACGGAAAAACCCAGAGTGCCCTACAAAGAGAGTATCCAGAAATCGGTCTCTCAACATGCGCGGTTCAAACGTCAGACCGGCGGGCATGGCATGTTCGGCGATGTGCACGTGGATATCAAACCGAGGCCGCGCGGCACCGGGTTCGAATTTGTCAGTACGGTGGTCGGCGGCTCGGTGCCGAAACAATATATTCCGGCGGTCGAGGCCGGTGCGCTCGAATTCATGGACAAGGGTGCGCTCGGCTTTCCGGTGGTCGATGTGTCGGTGACGCTGACCGATGGCCAGTTTCACGCTGTGGACAGCAATGAAATGTCATTCAAGCTGGCCGCCCGCGAGGCGATGAAGGAAGGCCTTCCAAAATGCGCTCCGGTCTTGCTCGAACCCATCCTGAAAGTCGACGTCGATGTACCGTCCGAGTTCACCAACAAGGTGCATGGGCTGATCAGTGGACGCCGCGGCCATATCCAGGGCTTCGATGCCAAGGAAGGCTGGACCGGTTGGGATATGGTGTCCGCTCTGATGCCGCAATCGGAAATGCAGGATTTGATAATCGAGCTCCGATCTCTGACTCAGGGCGTCGCAACCTATCAGGCCCGGTTCGACCATTTGCAGGAACTGACCGGCCGGCTGGCCGATCAGGTGGTGGAACAGCATAGGACAGAGGCGGCGGAGGCATCCTGATAGGGTGATGGTCGCACGGCAGACGAAGGGTTTAGTTGCACAATCGGCGGCGGAGCCCACCAGTATCGAGGTGGGAGACGCCGCCGGGAACAAGGCGCCGACCCGCCGGCTGCCGCGGGAGGATCGTGAAGCCCGGATCATCGACGCGGCCGCCGCTTTTTTCGCCGAAGTCGGGCTGGAGGGGCGGACCCGCGATCTGGCCAAGCGTATGGGTGTCTCCCAGGCGCTGATCTACCGGTATTTTCCCAGCAAGCAGAACCTGATCGACAGGGTCTTTTCCACGGTTTTTGTCGGGCGCTGGGACGAAGAGTGGGACCGGTTGCTGGGCGATGCCTCGTTGCCTCTTGAGGAACGGCTGGTTGATTTTTATCAGGCTTATTCGGGGCGCCACAGCTACATGTCCATGCGCTTGTTCATGTTTGCCGGGCTGGCGGGGGGCGAGATCCAGCGGCGCTACAGCTTCGATCTGACCGATCGGGTATTTGCTCCTATTATCGATGCGTTGCGCCGCGATGCCGGTCTGCCGTCCCTGTCAGAGGAGCCCATGGTTCGGGGTGAGCGCGAACTGGCCATGATGCTGCACGGATCGATCATCTTCCTCAGCATCCGCAAATTTGTCTATCAAATGAAGCTGCCCGAAACGCTCGATGATTTGATTGCCCAGCAGGTGCGGACATTCCTGGGCGGTGCGGTCGCCGCGCTGCGGACCATGCGGACAGGCCCCGACCATGAGACACTGGATGTTCCCCTGGTGCGCCGGTAGAGCGCGAGCGCCAATTCGTCATCACCGCGACAGGGTTTCTTCGGCGAACACAAGATAGCGCGATGGGACCGCTCACCGATATATCGACATCGGTCGCCAACAGCGGCGCCTGTATGTGGCGTCCCGGGGTTTTCGTGGCGAACAGCAAACTGCCGCCCTTCACATCATCTATACCGACGAGCGTCGCCTTGGCGGAGGCCACTGTGCCATACGCCAAGGCGATCGCGATCAGCACGATGGGCTTTACCATCTGAAATTTCCCGCTCATGAATTCCTCCCGTGCATGGTCAACCCTGATGTTGGCGGCTAGACGACGCAATTGGGGCGGGTCCGTGCCTGAATTGCGGCAATTCGGTAACATTTCGGGGAATTTTGTTGCCTGAACTTGTGTCAGACCTATTGAAGTGGATTCGACACGGCAGTACTGTGCCGCCGGTTTTCACCAGCTGGAAAATGGGATTAGATCGATGTCAATCGTCGCGTCACGGCTGTCTCGGATTAAGCCGTCCCCCACTAACGCGCTTACCGGAAAGGTCGCCGAGCTGAAAGCCGAGGGCCGGGATATCATCGGTCTCGGCGCCGGCGAGCCAGATTTCGATACGCCGGACCATATCAAGGACGCCGCCATCGCGGCGTTGCGCGCCGGCGATACCAAATACACGCCGGTTCCCGGCACCCTGGCGCTGCGTCAGGCCATTTGCGCCAAGTTCAAGCGCGAGAACGGGATCGATTACACGCCTGACCAGGTCACCGTCGGGTGTGGTGGCAAGCAGGTTATCTACAACGCGTTCATGGCGTCGCTCGATGAAGGAGACGAGGTGATTATCCCGACGCCTTACTGGGTGTCTTATCCCGATATGGTGGCGCTGGCGGAGGGTACGCCGGTTTTCGTCGAAGGGGCGGCGGATAACGGCTTCAAGATCACCGGCGAACAGCTTGAAGCGGCAATCACGCCCAAGACCAAATGGGTCATGCTGAATTCACCAAGCAACCCGTCAGGCGCGGCCTATAGCCGGGACGAGCTCAAGGCGCTGACCGATGTACTGGTGCGCCACCCCCATGTCTGGGTGCTGACCGACGATATGTACGAACATATCCTGTACGACGATTTCGAATTTGCTACCCCGGTGCAAGTCGCGCCTGGTCTTTACGACCGCACATTGACGGTCAACGGCCATTCCAAGGTGTTTTCCATGACCGGCTGGCGGGTCGGCTATGGCGCCGGCCCGATTGAGCTGATCAAGGCGATGAACATCGTGCAGTCGCAAAGCACGACCCATACCTGTTCGATCAGCCAGGCGGCGGCGGTTGCCGCACTCAACGGGCCGATGGATTTTCTGCCGGGCTGGATCGCGGCCTTCAAGAACCGCCGCGACCTGGTTGTCTCCATGCTCAATCAGGCGACCGGCATCTCCTGCCGTACGCCGGAAGGCGCGTTTTATGTCTATCCCAGCTGTGCCGGGGTAATTGGCAAGAAGACCCCCGACGGCAAGGTCATCGAGACCGATACCGATTTCGTCACCTATCTGCTGGAATCGGAAGGCGTCGCGGTGGTGCAGGGCGCGGCCTTTGGCCTGTCGCCACATTTCCGCATTTCCTATGCCACGTCGGATGAATTGCTGAAAGACGCCTGTGAACGTATCCAGCGCGCCTGTGCGTCACTGAGCTGAGGCTGTAACGGCCGACCGCAGGCGCACCTTGTGACGCCGACATTCGTTTGTTAGCTTTCCTTCGTAGACAAATTCAGAGGGAGAAGATCGCTATGGATGCAGACAAGAAAAAGATGGCGTTGCGGATGATTCCGTACGGAATTTATGTGCTCACGGCCAAGGCAGGTGACGGCGAGGTCGCTGCGGCGACCGTGAACTGGGTGACCCAGACGTCGTTCGATCCGCCGCTGGTGGCGATCGGTGTTAAAGCCGATTCAGGCGCCTATGCAATCTTGAAAAAATCGGGCAATTTTGCGCTTAATTTTCTTGGCAAGGGGCAACAGGGGGCAGCCTTCACGTTCTTCAAGCCGGCCGCGGTTGAAGACGGAAAAATCAGCGGTAAAATTTATTCTGAAGGCTCCACCGGATCACCGGTGCTAGCCAGCGCACCGGCCTGTGTCGAATTCAAGGTCGTTGAGAGCGGAGAGCGCGGCGATCACCACATCGTGGTGGGCGAGGCGGTCGATGTGCATGCCGAGGCGGCGATCGACGGCCGTCCGGACGACGCGATCCTTCACATGCGCGACCTCGGCGATAACGTGTTTTACGGCGGCTGATCCGCCGCCCCTCCCGCTTTGAAAGGGGCGGCACGCAGGCCCTTTAGGCTATTAAAATTCAACCGCCTTCTTGAAACTTTCGACCAACGCCTTCGGCGTGGCGATGGTCTTGTTGATTATTTTTTGGACGTCCGGCCCGCTCATATATTCGAGCTCCATTTTGCGTTTCGTCACGTCGGCCAAGAATATCGGATCCTTCATTGTCTTGTCGAAAGCAGCGAGCAAGGCAGCCAGGCGGTCGGCGGGAATTGCGGGCGTGGTCGTAAAGGCCCGGCCGACGGCCGTGGTCGAGGCCATCAATTCAAGGATCTGCCGGTCTGTCTCATTTTTCGCCATGTCGAGAACCAGCGGAATATCGGGCCGGTCGGGTGAGGGTGTCAGCCCAACCATGGCCAGCGGCACAATCTGTTTCTTATCGAGCCAATGGCCGAGCCGCGCCTTGACGCTGCCCCAGCTATTGGCCATGGCGTGCAGCTCGCCCTTTTCCATGGCGAGGTTGATGGCGCTCGAGCCCTTGTAGCCGGTGACCATTTTTACCTTGTAGCCCAGCACGTTCTTCATCAGCGTTGGGTTCATGTAATCCTGGCCGGCTTTGCCCGTCGCGCCGAAGATCAGCGTATTGTTCTTGAAGTCGGCTAGGCTCGTCGCCGGCGCGTTATGCCAGACAATAATTGCGCTGCGCATTGTCACCATGCGGCCGAGATAATGGAGTTTGCTGACATCGTACCGGATGCGTTCGGGCCGCAGGACCTGCTGCAGCGCCGCCGAGTTCGCCAGAAGGGCGAGAAATGTGCCGTTGCGCGGCGCGACAGTGTAGAAATAATTCGCTACCTTGTTGCCGCCTGCCCCCGTCATGAACTGCAGGATGATATTGGGGTTGCCGGGAATATGACGCCCCATATGTTGTGAGAGCGTTCGGGCATACAGCCCGTAGCCGCCGCCGGCGCCAAACCCGACCATGATGGTGACGGTCTTGTTTTTATAAAAATCGGCTACGCCGGCGCTTTGTGCCGGGGCGGTGGAAAAGGCTGCGAGTGCCGCGGTTGCGGCGGCGGTAACGGCTTTGAACTTGACTTTTGACATGCTGGTACTCCTGTTGCTTTCACTCATTGTGGTCGGAGGCGCGTCCGGTAGGGATTATACTTATCGCCGGGTCAGCTTCGGCCACCTGTTTTGATTTTACTTTCGGTTGTTTTCATGAATTTATCGCGGGTCGCCAGCATCGCCTCGATACAGATCGGGTCTAGATCCTGTTGGGGCTCGGGATCGGAATCCCAATAGCCATACTCATCCTTTCCCCGCACCAGCATGGCGGTCGCGCCTTCGAAACGGGTTTCCCTGACGTGGGGCGCCACGTAGTGGATCGAAAACCCGATCCGCGGATGGTTGGCGCGGTTGGGCGATGAGCTATGGACCACGCTTTCATGATGGAATACCACCTCGCCCGCCTTGAGCACCGCGTGCACCGCTTTTTCCTCCGGAACGTCGATGACGTTCTGGCCAAGGGAGGCCAGATTGTTCGGGTCCGGCTTGATCTCGTGCTCGGACCGCTTCTTGTGTGAGCCGGGGATATATTTGAGGCAGCCCGATTCTTCGGTGGAATCATTGAAACCCAACCAGGCTGTCAATGTTTCCGCCGGCTCGAAACCGTAGACGAAACTGTCCGTGTGCCATGAAATAAACCGGGGATCGTTGGCTTTCTTGGTGAAGAAGGACGAGCCCCAGCAGAGAATGTTGGGACCGATCAGATCCTCCACCGCGTCGAGCAGCCGCGGATGGCGGACCACATCGCACAGCCAGGGAAAGGGCAGTTGGGCCTTGATCCGAAAGCGGTTCTGCGGTTCCTCGCCCAAAGTCTTCTCAAGATCCGCGAATTTCCCGTAAAGCGCGGCGGCCTCATCCGGCGTGTAGGCCTCATACGGAAACAGGAAGCCGTCTTCCTTAAAGCGGGTTACCTGCGCGTCGGTTAGGGTTTTGGGCATTGATTTCTCCGTGCCAAAAAATTCAGCCGATGAGGCTCTTCATTTGTCGGTTAAAATTCTACGGAGGATAGTCTGGCCTGTCCATGCGGAAGGCGCTGGTAATACCAAACAGCATGGATCATAGGTCTCGATCAGCGACCGCTGGTATTACACTATTCCTCCGGCGGTTTAGTGTCCGCTGAACAGGCCGAACATCGCCAGTTCAGTTATCGACGGTGACCCGCATGACAATCTCGTCGTCGTCCTCTTCTTCGTATGCGGGTTCGATTGGCTGAACCCCCAACAGATGTTCGGCGATCTGCACCGCGTTTAGCGCTGCCCCCTTGCGCAGATTGTCCGACACCACCCAGAAACTGAGGCCGTGCTTGACGGTCACGTCCTTGCGAAGCCGGCTGACATAGGTCGTGTTGTCCCCGGCGCATTCGACCGGGGTGACATAGCCGCCATCGGCGCGGTGATCGACCACCGCGAGCCCCGGCATGGCGCGCATAAGCCCGCGGGCCTGCTCGACGGACAGGTCGTTCGCGAACTCCACATTAACGGCCTCGCCGTGGCCAACGAAGACCGGGACGCGCACGCATGTCGCCGTTACCTTGATGTCACGGTCGAGAATCTTGCGTGTCTCCACCGCCATCTTCCATTCCTCTTTTGTCGCGCCATCGTCCATGAAGACGTCGATATGGGGAATGACGTTGAAGGCGATCTGCTTGGTGAATTGCTCGGGAACTATTGCGTCATTAACGAAAATGCCCCTTGTCTGCCTGAACAATTCATCCATCGCATCCTTGCCGGCGCCGGAGACCGACTGGTAGGTCGAGACCACGACACGTCTGATCTTGGCCGCGTCGTGCAGGGGCTTCAGGGCCAGCACCATCTGGATGGTGGAACAGTTGGGATTGGCGATGATGTTGCGTTTGGTGTGCTCCGCGATCGCCTCGGGATTGACCTCCGGCACCACCAGCGGCACGTCCGGGTCCATGCGGAACTCGGACGTATTGTCGATGACAACGCAGCCGGTTTTCGCGGCGCGGGGCGCGTGTATCGCCGAAACTTTCGCGCCGGGTGAAAACAGTGCGATATCGAAGCCCTTGAAATCAAAATCATCGAGCGGGCGAACCCGCAGAATATCGTGGTCGCCAAAGGAGACCTCTTTGCCGGCTGACCGTTCGGAGGCCAACGCCACCACCTCGTCAACCGGGAAGGCGCGCTCCGACAATGTCTGGAGCATTTCGCGTCCCACATTGCCTGTCGCTCCGACGACCGCGACCCTGTAACCCATGATATTCGTCCTATAATAATGTCGTTGGTAAAAATGCCGTTGGCCGATATTCCCGACCGTTGCGTTGACTTAAGACCACCCGGCGGGAAATTCAAGCAGCTCAACAAAGTGCAACAAAAAACCGGGGCCGAATGGGCCCCTGTCATATTCCGCAGGTGCCCGTCTTTTAGCTTTCAGGCTTCGGTTTCGGCGTCATGATCGGCGCTTCGGCCGTGGTGAGAGGCTTTGAAATCTCGGCGGTCTTGCCAACGCCATATTCACAGGCGCTTGCCGTCGCGATAAACGACAGGGCGAACAGGCCGGCTGCCGCAACAGTTACGAATGTTTTCATGCCGTGGGTCCTTTCCTGGATACGACCGGGAAATGGTAACCGCTCAGGTTAAACGATACAAGTGTTTTGAACGCTACAGGCGGTATCAGGACAGTAATTTCAGCGCCGCGAAACCGCCAACCAGGAGGGCGACAAAGAGCGTAAAAACCAGCCCCAACCGCTTTTCGATGAACTCTTTGATCGGCGGGCCGATCCACCATAACAGCCCTGCCACGATAAAGAACCGCAGGCCCCGCGCTAATATGGAGGCGCCGGTAAAGGTGGCGAGGTCCAGCTTTGTCACCCCGCTGGCGATGGTGATAACCTTATAGGGGAAGGGGGTGACGCCGGCGACGAAGACGATCCAGGCGCCCCATTCGTTGTAACGGGCCTGAAAATCCTCGAATTTTTCTGTGTAGCCGTAAAAATTCAACAGGGGGCGGCCGATACCGTCATAGAGGTAATAGCCCAGCGCATAACCGAACATGCCGCCCAGCACCGAGGCGATTGTGCAGATCATGGCGACCCTGAGCCATTGCGATCGCGCCGCCAGCACCATGGGGATCAACAGTAAATCGGGCGGGATCGGGAAGAACGAGCTTTCGATAAAGGATATGGCCGCCAGGGCCCAGATGGCATTGGGCCGGGCGGACAGGCTCATCACCCAGTCATATGTACGCTGTAACAATAGAGACCCCGCGGACGCTTGATGCATTTCTCTAACAGCGTCGCTGACTCGCGGCAACAAAAAGCCGGGCGCCAAACCTAACGTGGTTGTTGACCCCGCCGCATTGCCGGTTATGATCGCCGCGCTTTGGTCCGGCATCGCCGGGCACGGCACAGGGCCCCTGTGGCGGAATTGGTAGACGCGCGGGATTCAAAATCCCGTTCTGGCAACGGAGTGGGAGTTCGATTCTCCCCGGGGGCACCATTTTTCTTCTGATGTTTTTTCTCTCGGTCCAAGGGACCGTTTGGCCAGAAGAATTGCAAGGACGCTGTATGTTCTTGAGTGCGTGCCAGTGGATTTTCAGCTATGCGCGGGAATTAACCAAACAGCCGGAAAGTGTCGGATTCCTTTACAATCCGCTTAACGGGCGGCGGGTGGATATTTCTAAATCATTGATAATATACCCCGACTCATTGAGAAAGCGAAATTAACGCTTGCTGGGCCCATTGAAAAGGA
>JAQBTY010000008.1 GCA_027624735.1 Pseudomonadota bacterium
GGCGCCTCCATGGAGCTGATCGCCGCGATCTGCGTGATCTGGATCGCCCTGGCCATCCCGGCGACGTGGTTCGGCCTGCGGTATTCGGCCGCGAAATAGGAAACAAGGGAGTTATCGGTTGACCCGGCTTCTTGGACTCGGCAAATTGCTCGATCCATTTATCCGTTTGCGTGTCCTTTGCCGGCTTGCCGCCGCCGTCCACAAATGCTCTCCTGCCGGTCTGCAACAGGGAGGCATTTTTATTCATGTCCGATACCACGCACGATCTCGAAACCGCTTTGCGTGACCTGGTGGTCGCCAACCGCATTCTCGCTAACGAAGACGTGGTCGACGCCTATGGCCATGTGAGCCTTCGCCACCCGGGCAATCCGGAGCGCTACTTCCTGTCCTGCTCGCGCAGCCCCGAGCTTGTCCAGCGCGGCGACATCATGGAGTTCATGCTCGACGGCACGCCGGTGGGCGGCGATTCGCGCAATCCCTATCTCGAACGGTTCATTCACGGCGCCGCCTATGAGCGCAATCCCGAAACAAGGGCCGTGGTCCACAGCCATGCCGACGAGGTCCTGCCTTTCACCATTTCGACACAACCGCTGTTGCCGGTGATCCATTCGGCCGGGTTGATGGGGACCGAACCGCCGGTCTGGGACATTGCCGAGAAATTCGGTGATACGACCCTGCTGGTGGCCAACATGGACCAGGGGCGGGACCTTGCTATCGCCCTCGCCGAACGCCGCATCGTGCTCATGCGCGGTCACGGCTTCACCGCCGCCGGCCGGTCTCTGTCCGAGGTTGTCCGCCTGTCCATAATGCTGCCGCGCAATGCCCGCATCCTGACCACGGCGCTGCAGTTCGGCGGTCTTAAACCCCTGTCGCCGGGCGAAATCGCTCTCAGGGAGAGCATGAACCCCGACGGCAAGGAATTCTACCGCGCCTGGGAATACTGGGCCATGCGGGCCGGCTGTGGGGATATGCTGTAGGACCGGTGCCGCCCGCAGCGGACGCCCTATCCCCCGATCAGCGCGCGCCAGTCTTTTTCGCTCAGGATGGCGACACCCAAATCCTGGGCTTTCTTCGCCTTTGAGCCTGCGTCGGCGCCGACGATGACATAGTCGGTTTTTTTCGAGACCGAGCCCGATACCTTGGCGCCCCGCGCTTCGGCGGTTGCCTTGGCTTCGGCGCGGCTCATGGTTTCCAGTGACCCGGTAAATACCACGGTCTTGCCGGCGACCGCGGACGAGCTGGTATCCGGCTGTGCGGCTTCTTCGATGGTGAGCCTGTCGCCCAGCGCCTCGATGGCGGCGACATTGTGCGGTTCCGAGAAGAACGCGACGATGTCGTCGGCCATTTTGATGCCGATGCCGTCTATGTCGCAAAGCGCCGCATAGGCCTCGCCGACAGTTTCGGCCTTTTTTGTTTCAAGGCGGTTCCCGCTGCGCTCCATCGTTGCCTGATGCATCGCTTCCTGCCATCGGCTGAAGGATCCGTAATGACGGGCCAGCTGTTTCGCGGTCGCCTGGCCGATCTGGCGGATGCCGAGCGCATAGATAAGCCGCTCGAGCGGGATGGTCCGCTTGGCCTCGATCGCGGCAAAAAGATTGGTCGCGGATTTATCGCCCCAGCCCTCCAACTCCCGGAGTTTCGGTTCGCGGTCGGAATCGTTCTTCTGCAAATCGAAGATATCGGCGGGGGATTTAACCCAGCCGCGCTCGAAGAAAGCGCTGATCTGTTTTTCGCCCAGCCCTTCTATGTCGAAGGCGTCGCGGCTGACGAAATGGCGCAGCCGTTCCACCTGCTGGTAGGGGCACGCCAGTTCGCCGGTGCAGCGGGTGACGGCTTCACCAGGTTCCCGAAAGGCCGGTGTCCTCAAATCGCAGGGGCAGGTGGTTGGAAACTGGTAGGGCTTCGATGATGAGGGCCGCATTTCCAATACGATTTCGACCACCTGAGGAATGACATCGCCGGCGCGCTGGATGATGACAGTGTCGCCCTCGCGGATATCCTTACGTTCGATCTCGTCGGCATTGTGCAGGGTTGCGCGGCTTACCACGACGCCGCCCACGGTAATCGGCGCCAAATTGGCCACCGGGGTGAGCGCACCGGTGCGCCCTACCTGAATGGTGATTTCATTGAGAACGGTCTGCGCCTTTTCCGCCGGAAACTTATGGGCGATGGCCCAGCGTGGCGCGCGGCTGACAAACCCCAGACGCTGCTGCCAGTCCAGACGGTCGACTTTATACACGACTCCGTCGATATCATAATCGAGTTGCGCGCGGGCGGCGTAGATTTCGTCATATTTCGCCAACGCTTCCGCAACCCCGCGACAGCGTCCGGCGAAGGGATTGACCGGAAAACCCCATTCCCTGAGCCGGTCGAGGAAAGCCGTCTGGGTGTCGGCCAGCATTTCGCTGGTCTCGCCCCAGGCGTAACAGAATATCCGCAGCGGGCGCAGCGCGGTGATCGTCGCATCGAGCTGGCGCAGCGACCCTGCCGCTGCATTGCGGGGATTGGCGAACACGGCATCGCCGTCTTTTTCCCGCTGCTCGTTAAGCGCTGCAAATGCCTGGCGGCCCATGTAAACTTCGCCGCGAATTTCCAGCACGTCCGGCGCCTGCCCGCGCAGTGTCTTGGGGATTTCCGCGATGGTTTTCACATTGGCGGTAACGTTTTCACCGGTGGCGCCGTCGCCCCTTGTTGCCCCCTGCACGATATTGCCGCCTTCATAGCGGAGCGATATGGACAGACCGTCGATCTTTGGTTCCGCGATGACGTCGATCGTATCGGTTTCCGGGAGGCCGAGAAACCGGCCGATACGGGCAAAAAATTCAGCCACGTCCTCGGCATCAAAGGCATTGCCGAGCGATAGCATGGGAACCGCGTGGGCTACCTTGGAAAAACCGGATGTGGGGGCGGCGCCAACACGCCGGCTTGGGCTGTCTGGGCGGGTCAGGCCAGGGAAGCGGGCCTCGATCGCCTCATTTCGCCGGCGCAGCGCATCATAGGCCGCGTCGGAAATAGTTGGGGCGTCTTTTTGATAATAGCGCCGATCATGTCCGGCTATTTCGCTGGCCAGGCGCGCGAGCTCGGTTTCGGCTTGTTCCGGAGACAATTCATCTACGGGTATCTCGGTTTGTGACTCGGGCATTTTGTTATTATCCGTGATGTTCGACGATAAGGCTGTCAGCGGCAGCGCGTGCTTCATCGGTGATTTCAGTGCCGGCAAGCATCCGGGCGATTTCTTCTCTCCTTTCCGGTTGCGTGAGGTCTTCGACGATGGTGACGACACCGCTTCCTTTTTCCATTTTAGCGACCCTTAAATGGTGCGCGCCGAAAGCCGCCACCTGCGGCGAATGGGTAATGACCAATACCTGAACTTCTTCGGCAAGGCGCGCCAACCGTTCGCCGATGGCGGACGCGGTAGCCCCTCCGACACCGGAATCGACCTCGTCAAATATCAGGGTGGCGACCGCGTTGGCGCGATGCAGGACGAGCTTGAGCGCCAGAAGGAAGCGGGCGAGCTCGCCGCCTGAGGCGACCCGCGCAAGCGGTCCGCCCGGCACGCCGGGAACCGTACTGACCTCGAAATGAATATGGTCGATGCCGTTGGCGCCCCACTCCGCTTCCGCGCGTCGTTCCACGATTGTCGTAACCACCGCCTTTTCCAGTCGGAGCGGTGGCAGTTCCAGAGCGACCGCCTGATCAAGTTTAACCGCTGCCTCTCGTCGCTTGTCGCTCAACGCTTCGGCGCCCGAAAGATATTCTGTCCTGGCATCATCGCGGGCCTTTTCAAGCGCGAGCAGGGCGGCGCCCCCATCCTCTACAGCGGCGAGCCTTGCTTCAAGCCGTGCCCGCAATGCTGGCAGGTCGGAAACCGCGACATTATGTTTGCGGGCTGCGGCGCGCAAAGCAAACAAACGTTCTTCGCAATCGTCGAGCCGCTTCGGGTCGGGCTCGGAATCGGCCATGGCGCGCCGCAAAAGGGTAAGGGCATCGGCAACACCGTCCGACGCGCGCGCCAGCGCATCGAGGACCGGGTCGAACCGGCCCTGGGCCAGTTCGGCCTGGCGGGTGAGGGAGCGGACCGCCGAACCCAGCCGGTCTTCGACGCCGTCGCCTGACGTCAGCGACGTATCGGCCGACTTGATGGCCTCGACAATTTTTTCGCCATGCATGAGAAGCGCGCGCGTATCGGCAAGTTGGGATTCCTCATCCGGTCGTGGATCGAGCGTCTTCAGTTCTCCAACGGCGTGTCGGAGGAATTCCTCATCCTCATGAGCCTTGGCTACCTCGATCTCCGCTTCTTCGAGCGCGGCTTGGGTCTTCTGGAAAATGTCATGTGATTTGGCAACCTGCCGCAGTAATCCCTGAAGCCCACCAAACGCGTCGAGCGACGTGCGGTGGCTGGCGGAATCCATCAGCCCCTGGGTCGCAAACTGGCCCTCGATCTCCACAAGTGAATCGCCAATCTGGCGAAGAAGCGAAACGCTAATAGGCTGATCGTTGACGAAGGCGCGGCTGCGCCCATCGGAATCCACCGTGCGGCGCAGTATGAGGGGTTCACCGATGCCCGGGGTCTCAAGGCCGTGTTCCGACATCAATTCATGGACAGCGGTTTTCTCCGCCGGAATAAAAGTCGCTGTTACCGTCGCCGATTTTCCGTCCGCGGCGCCGCGCACCAAACCGGCATTGGCCCTCATGCCGAGAGCCAACCCCAGCGAATCGAGCAAGATGGATTTTCCGGCGCCGGTTTCGCCTGTCAGGACGCAGAGGCCCGGGCCGAAGGCAAGATCGACCCGGTCAATGAGGACGACGTTGCCAATGGCGAGAGAAACGAGCATCCGCCTCTAGAAAATCCAGTCCCAGCTTCTTGCGAAAAACCCCTTTTTTTCTTGTTCAGTTTTTCGAATATCGGAGCCGGTCATGAGGGCATAGCTGTCGACATACCATTCGCTGCCGGGATAGTTATGTCCCAGCACCGAGGCTACCTGACGCGCTTCCGTTTCCAGGCCAATTGCCGTATAGGCCTCAGAAAGTCGATGGAGGGCCTCCGGTATATGTGACGTGGTCTGATATTTCTCCACTACCTGCCGAAACCGGTTGATCGCCGCCAGATATTTCTTCTGGCGCAGATACCAGCGGCCGATTGACATTTCCTTGCCGGCGAGGTGATCCATGGTCAGATCCAGCTTCAGTTTAGCGTCGCGGGCGTATTTTGTATTCGGAAACCGCCGAACTGTTTCCTGCAATGACGTCAATGCGTTTTGTGTGACCCCTTGGTCACGCGACACGTCCGAGATTTGCTCGTAATAGCTCAGTGCTTTCAGGTAATAGGCGTAGGGAATGTCCTTGTTCCCAGGATGCAGCTGTATGAACCGATTGAGCGTGACCAGGGCGTCGCCATATTTATTGGCCTCGTAATAGGCGTATCCGGCCATGAGTTGGGCCTTGGTTGCCCATAGCGAATAGGGGTGCTGCCGTTCGACTTCATCAAACAAACTTGCCGCATCGTTGAAATTGCGTTTTTCAAGCGCATTGGTAGCTTGGTTATAGAGTTCATGAACCGGTCGCTCGACATAAGCCTTTTCCGCGTCTTTATCGCTGGCACAGGCGATCACCAATGTCGCGCCCAACAGAATTGTCAGTCGTTTAAATATTTTCATTCCCACCGCATGCCCGAGCTTCGCTCCTAATGCCGTAAACCATCAATTTCAAGAACCCACCTTTCGCGGCTTTATAGCACGCCCACCCTCTGCACCGCCATATGCGGAAATGAAAACAGCCCGCAGGTTCGGGCGGGCTGTCTGGCGATAAAAGGTAGAAATGATCAGGCGATGGCCAGTTCAGACCCTGTTTCTTCCATATGTGAGGTTCCAGGCACAAGCGCATCGGTCATCTCGACATAGGACCAAGCATCTGGATTGTCGAAAAGGGTGTGCAGGAGACAATTATTCAAGGCATGTCCGGATCGCAAAGCGTCCACCGCGCCTATGATCGGCGCGCCGGCGAGATACAGATCGCCAACGCAATCCAATATCTTGTGCCGTACAAATTCGTCGCTGTAGCGCAACCCGTCGCCATTCAAAACCTTGTTGCCATTGATCACGACCGCATTGTCGAGAGAGCCGCCGCGTGCAAGACCTGCCTTGCGTAGCGCATCTACTTCATGAGCGAAGCCAAACGTGCGCGCACGGGCAATTTCGGTCTTGAATGTTCCATTTACCAGTCGCAAGCTCAATTGCTGTTGCGCCATCGGCGAATCGTCGAAATCAATTTCGAAGGATACCGAAAAGGCTTCGTCCGGGCGAATGGAAATATATTTTCTGTCATCGCCAGTCATGATCGGCTTGTCGATTTTGATTGCCAGGCGAGGGGCGTCTAGCAGCTTCACACCGGCGCATTCGACAAGAAAGACAAAGGGTGCCGAACTGCCGTCCATAACCGGGACTTCTGGGCCATTAATTTCGACAATAGCGTTATCGATTCCACAACCGGCAAGCGCAGCCATCAAATGCTCTACTGTCGCAACGCAGGCGCCATCGACATTGCCAAGCGTCGTCGCCATTCGGGTATCGACGACATTCTGCCAGGTGGCACTGATGGTGCCGGCCTCGCCGCCAATATCGGTGCGCTTAAAAATGATTCCGGTATCTATATCGGCTGGATGCAGCGTCATCGACAGCTTGCGGCCGGAATGCAGACCGATTCCGGAACAACCAATCGAAGACTTTAAGGTTTTCTGGCATACGACCGGTGATTTGCCCTCACCGATTGGACGCAACAACCCCACTACTTCTTGCACCAACCCGTTCCCCTGTCGCGATCTATGATGAAACTAAATTAAGACAAAACTTAATAAAACTTATCGTCGACGCGAGTCCCTACGGCTTCGATTAAATCTCCTTCGATTTAACCTCCTGCCCACTTCGAGAGAGATATATCAGTTTCTCCCGAAGTGGGCGAATCAACAATTGTTACAGAATGTTACGAGTGAATTGTCAGGAATTTCAGGGCCTCAATTGGCTTGGCGGCGTAGAAAAGCGGGAATATCGAGGAGGTCTTCTTCTCCCTGCGAGGTCGGCAGGCGATTCTGAGCATCAAGGCTCGTCAGGCGCGGTTGCTGGGCAATCGGCTCGACGGACGGAGGTGCCTGCACAGGTGGGCCAGCCGCGGGGGAGGGTTCAGGTGTCCGTTGGGGCTCGCAGGCCAGGGTGTTTGGCGCCGTTCTCTGATTTCTTTCCACTAGGTTAGGTTCCTCTCGATCGGTTTTGCGACTCCAGCTATTGCCAGTCATGCGTTGAAATAGGTTAGGTATCTTCTTCCTCTCCATCGGTGCGGCATTATCAGGAATTTCGGCCTCCCGTGATGGGTCCGTCGCTAATTGTTCCGGCGAGGATCTAATGGGTTCGACAGGCGGCGGTGGGATGAAGGAGTCCTCTGTCGAGTTAGGTACTGGGTATTCAACCAGAGGAGATACTGTTTCCTGCGTTTCCAGATCATCATTTTGCATGCTACCGGCTGATAACGAATCCGTCTGCCGCGCTTCGGGCTGGCTAGGCGCAGCTATTTCTACCTCTTCGTTGGCAGGTAATGGCTGATGATTCGTGGCGGGAACAGCGGCGCCAAACTGTGGCCCCAGCCCGCCGAAGGAGGGCCTGGAAGGGAGAACCTGTCGCAATGGCAACGGGTCTTCAAGAACACGAAGGACAGTGCGTGGTTGTGCATTTGCTTCGATGTCGATCCCGGTGGCGACAACCGATACCCTGATACGGCCTTCCAGGCTGGCGTCGAGAGCCGATCCGAAGATGATATTGGCGTCCGCGTCCACTTCTTCGCCAATCCGGTTCGCCGCTTCATCGACTTCGAACAATGTCATATCCGGACCGCCGGTAATATTAATCAGGACGCCTCGGGCCCCCTTCATGGATACATCGTCGAGTAGGGGGTTGGAAATGGCAGCTTCCGCCGCGAGGCGAGCGCGATCGTCGCCTTCTGCTTCGCCAGTGCCCATCATCGCCTTGCCCATTTCAGACATGACACTACGGATATCGGCGAAGTCGAGGTTTATAAGACCGGGGACGACCATAAGATCCGTGACGCCCCGGACACCGGAATGCAGCACGTCATCCGCCATCGCAAACGCATCGGCAAACGTTGTTTTTTCGTTGGCGATACGAAACAAGTTCTGGTTTGGGATAACGATCAACGTATCGACGAATTGCTGCATTTCTTCAATGCCTGCATCGGCAAGACGCATTCGGTTGCTGCCCTCGAACTGAAAGGGTTTTGTTACCACCCCGACCGTCAGCATTCCCTGTTCGCGCGCGAGACGGGCGATGACGGGAGCGGCCCCGGTCCCGGTGCCTCCCCCCATGCCGGCTGCGATAAAGACCATGTGAGATCCCGCTAAAAACTGGGCGATGTCCTCAATAGCCTCTTCCGCGGCGGCCCGTCCCATGTCGGGGCGTGCGCCGGCGCCAAGACCGTGAGTGATTGTACGGCCAAGCTGAATACGGCGTTCCGCATGTGACTGCGCGATTGCCTGGGCGTCGGTATTGGCGACAACGAAATCGACGCCCTCCAACTGTTTAACGATCATATTGTTGACGGCGTTTCCACCGGCACCCCCGACACCGACGACGGTGATCCTGGGTTTGAGTTGTTCGTCTATGTCTTGAGCGGTAAAGTTAAGTGTCATTCTAGCCTCCAAACTGGAACTTACTTGGGATTGGTGTGGGACCGCCGGTCATCCACCGACGGGTTCGTATTGCCGCTGAAGTGCGCGGCGTGATTGGGTAGGGCGGTATCGTTTCATCGGTCTTCAAAAATTCTCCCTCAGCCATTGGCCGATCCGGTCGAATGGTCCGCCAGGGGGCATGGATTCAGCGTGCTCACGGGAATCCGAATGCTTTTCGACGGCGTATCGCAGCAAACCGGTACCGGTAGAGAAAGCCGGTCCGCTGGTTGCTTCGGGCAGTCCGCTGATTCGCATGGGGCGGCCCATTCGAACCTGTTTTTCCAGGATTAGGGCGGCCAGTTCCCGAACTCCCTGGAGCTGGCTTGCGCCGCCGGTCAGAACGAGGCGGCGGCCGCCGAACCGGTCCATATTGGCCAGCTCCAGGCGGCTGCGAACCAGCTCGAATGTTTCCTCCATCCTGGGACGGATGATGCCGTTGAGCAGTGATCGCGGGACGTGGTTCGGGTGGTTAGCCTGTTCTTCGCCAATCAGTGGCACATCGATGAGTTCGCGCTCGTCCGATGGCGATGGCAGGGTGCTGCCATAGAGCGTTTTCATCCGTTCTGCGTGGACCAGCGGGGTTGTCAGGCCCCGCGCGATGTCGCTGGTGACATGCTTGCCGCCGACCGGTATGGAATCGATGTGAACGACTTCCCCGTCATAGAAGACCGCGATGGTCGTCGTTCCGCCGCCCATATCGATGATCGTCACCCCAAGATCGATTTCGTCTTCGACAAGGCAGGCGAGCCCTGACGCATAGGGCGCGGCGACGACAGCTTCAATGTCGAGATGACACCGTTCCACGCAGGTAGCCACGTTGCGCAGCGCAGCGGTCCGTGCGCTGACAATATGCATGTCGACCCCCAGCATGTTGGCATACATGCCGCGCGGCTCGCGGATCCCGCGGGTCGCGTCGATCTTGTAGCCGATCGGGATGCAGTGAATCAGATTTCGATCAGCCGGTTGCTCGACCGCCTTGCCCAGAGCTAGCACCTGACGCAAATCAGAATCGTTGATTTCACGCCCTGAAACGGGAATTTCCGCGCTATAGGTCTGTGACGCCAGATTGCCCCCAGAAACATTTATTATCACGTCACGGATGCGGTCGCCGGCGAGTTCCTCGGCGGCGCTTATGGCAGTCAAAATGGTGTTTTGCGCCGCGTCCATATCGATGACGGCGCCGCCGCGCAATCCTCTGGACGCATGGTGACCGATGCCGACGATCCTGATCGCGCCGTCGCCGTGCGCGTGGGCGATAAGACAACAGACCTTGGTGGTACCGATGTCCAGCGCCGCTATCAGACCTGTTCTTAACTTGGCCACTCTTCTTGTTCTCCGTTCAGCTTTCTCGTTTCGTCCAGTTTGCGTGGGTCATGTGTTCCGACCGGTGGGGCCTTTTATCCCCTTCAGTTGGCTGCCCAACGCTCCTGGCTCTACAATCAGTTTGTCGGGGAAGCGCAGATCGATTGTTTTGACGTCGCGCGACAGCAATTTGTGCTTCTGGTTCATGCGCGCCAGCCGCTGCCAGGCCAAATGCGGATCGGTCTCCGGTAACTGGATGCGGATGCCTGGCTTCATCTGGACGTTCCAACGCCGGTCGCCTATCCGGACCGCGGCGGTTACCTGACGCGCCAACAGCGGCTCGCTGTCGAGCATCGCGAATAAGGTGGCGGCATGGCGCGACGCATCCTTGCCGACGATGATGATCAGGTTACGAAACCGGCCCAGTTTATGCCCGGTGACGACCACGCCATAGGTATCAACCAGAACCAGGCGGCCCTTGCGCTGCCATAGCGCCATCGGTTGACGTTCCTTGATGCTGACCTGAATCATATTCGGTAGCCGCCGATTGACGCTGGCTTCCCGCACCCAGGGCAGAGCCAGTAACCGTTGCCGCGCGGCGGCAATATCGAACGTCAATATCGGATCGCCACGGCGCAAGCCGAGAACCTCGATCAGCTCTATTTTGCTTGAATGGCGGCGTCCTTCGAGCCGGACATCCTCGACAGAAAACCCCATCTCCACGGACTGCTCTATGACGCCACGCCACAGCGCGGTCGTGGTCTTCGCGATCCAACCGGTTTGCCAAAGCCAGACGGGTACGCCAATGGTTGATCCGAGAACACTGACGACCAGCACGGCGATCAGCGTCGGGCGCAGCCAGCGCGGCGGGGATGGGCGGCGCCGTACCCTGCGGGAGGCTTTGCCTTTGCCGCGTTTTTCCGTACCGTTGGATTTCCAGATCATCCATCGCATGCGGCATTCTCCACCATCCAGGAGACCAGCTCGACGAAGCTGATCCCGGAGTATTCGGCCAGCTCCGGCACCAACGACAAAGGCGTCATGCCGGGCTGGGTGTTGACCTCCAGCATGTACAAGTCGCCGGGATCGTTTTTGGTGTCGTCATAGCGGAGATCGGCCCGTGAGACGCCGCGACATCCCAGGATCTCATGGGCCGCGACGGCATAATCCAGCGCCGCCTGGTAAATATCCGGCGGTACCGCGGCAGGAACAATATGGCTGGTCTTGCCGTCGGTATATTTTGCTTCGTAATCGTAAAATCCGCCCGACGTACGGAGTTCGGTCACACCAAGGGCGCGGTCCCCCATGACGGCAACCGTAAGTTCACGGCCCGGAATGTATTTTTCGACCATGACCAGATCGCCAAATGGCCAGTTTTCGCTTCGTAATATTGTCGGTTCGGTGTTTTCAAGAATGATTTGAACGCCGACGCTGGACCCCTCGTTAATCGGTTTGATCACGTATGGTCGCGGCAAAACATTACCCGCCAGGACATCGTCCCGGTGGGCGATGACATGGTCGGCGCAGGGGATGCCGGCGGTCTGGAACAGGCGCTTGGCCATCGGCTTGTTCATGGCCAGCGCAGACGCGAGGACGCCGGAATGTGTATAAGGAATGCGCAGTAGTTCAAGCAGACCCTGAACGCAGCCATCTTCGCCATAGCGTCCATGCAGAGCATTGAAAATGGCATCGGGCGCCGGGTCCAGCGCCGCCAGAACGGCTCCTATGTCGTTGCCAATGTCAATCGTCTCGATATTGTATCCGGCCTCTGCAAGGGCGCGGGCTACAGCCGCGCCGGAGACCAGGGAGACATCGCGTTCACAGGATGTGCCACCCATCAGAACTACAATTCTTTTGTCCTGCGGGCTCATGACGTCACCGCCTTGGGTTTTGTGAGCGCGATCCCGACCCTTTTTATTTCCCAGTCGAGCGTAACGCCGGATTTTTCGAAAACCCGTCTTCTGACATCTTCCCCGAGCCCCTCGAGATCGGCCGCGGTGGCATCGCCCGTATTGATCAGGAAGTTGCAGTGGAGCTCTGAAACCTGGGCGCTGCCGCGCCTCAAGCCACGGCAGCCGGCCGCTTCGATCAGCTTCCAGGCTTTCGTGTCGGGCGGGTTTTTGAAGGTACTACCCCCGGTGCGCGTCCTGATCGGCTGACTGTCTTCCCGGGCTTCCTCGATTTCCGCCATACGGGCGGCGATGAGGTCAGGCGCTTCTACTGCACCCTTCATAACCGCCTGGGTGATTATCCAGTCGTCGGGCGCGTCGCAATGTCGATAGCTGAAGCCAAGAGCATCGGTCCTGACGCGGTGAATTTCGCCATCGGCCGATATGGCCTCGATTTCCGTCAACACGTCTTTGATTTCACGGCCATAGGCGCCGGCATTCATCCGCACCGCACCACCGATTGTCCCCGGAATGCCGCTCAAGAACTCAAGTCCGCCAAGCCCGGAATCCCGGGCGGTACGCGATAAGGTAACGTCTATGGCGCCGGCGCCGGCGGTCACACTGTCGCCCAAAATTTCAATGCGCGAAAAGGCGCGCCCGAGCTTTATGGTGACGCCTGGGATGCCGCCGTCGCGAACCAATAGATTGGATCCAACGCCGATGATCGTGATGGCGGTATCGCCGGGTTTCTCGGCCAGGAACGCCGCCAGATCGTCGCGATCCGCGGGTTCGAATAAAATCTCCGCCGGGCCACCGACGCGAAACCAGGTATAGCGCGATATGGCCGCGTTCGCGGTCAGCCGACCGCGCACCGGTGGCAGACGGTCGATCAGATGGCGGGTCTGGCGAGCCGTCATCACGATGTTGCTCCAGCCTGATTGTGGTCGGCATCTATCAGCTTCCGCAGATCGGCCGGTAGTGAATTGGCCCAATTGGTGATACTGCCGGCGCCGAGGCAGATGACGTAATCGCCATCATGTGCCTTTTCGGCGATGACCTTCGGCAATTCCGCCGGTGATGTCAGTGCCAGAACGTCGCGGTGTCCGTGCGACCGCAGTCCGTCAACCAGCGCATCGCGATGAATATTCTCGATCGGTTCTTCGCCGGCCGGATAGACGTCGGCAACGATCACCGTATCGGCGTCGTTGAAGCAGGTGCAGAAATCCTCAAATAGATCGCGAAGCCGCGAATAACGGTGAGGCTGAACGACGGCGATTACGTGCTTTACGCTGCTTGCACGGGCGGCGGCCAGAACGGCGGCGATCTCCACCGGATGGTGACCGTAATCGTCGACCACAATGATGCCGTTACAAATCCCGGTGACGGTGAACCGTCTTTTAACGCCCGAGAATCCCGCGAGGGCCTTTTTGATAATGTCCGGCGCAATGCCCATTTCTTGAGCGATGGCGACGGCGGCAAGCGCGTTTTGTACGTTGTGTTTGCCCGCCATTGGTAGTCTCACACCCTCCAGGCGGGTGCCGGCCAGAGCTGATCGACCGGAAAACAGAACGTCGAACTGCGCGCCCGCGGCATCCATAACCAACTTTTCCGCCCGTATGTCGGCCTGCGGGTTAAACCCATAGGTGACGATCCGCCGGTCGGATACTTGCGGGATAAGGGCCTGTACTTCGGGATGGTCGATGCATAGGACGGCTAGTCCATAGAACGGTATGTTTTCCACGAAGGATACAAAGGCGCGCCGCAATGCTTCAAAGGATCCGTAGAAATCCAAATGTTCGGGGTCGATATTCGTAACCACCGCGATCATCGCCGGCAGTTTGACGAAGGTGCCATCCGATTCATCGGCTTCAACGACGATCCACTCGCCCTCGCCAAGCCGGGCGTTGGTGCCGTAGGCATTGATAATGCCGCCATTGATGACAGTCGGATCATACTCCGCTGTATCGAGCATGGAAGCGATCAGCGATGTGGTCGTGGTCTTGCCATGTGTGCCGCCAACCGCGATCGCCCATTTGAGCCGCATCAGCTCAGCCAGCATTTCCGCCCGCCGCACAACAGGGATCAAACGTTGCCGAGCGGCGATCAGCTCCGGATTATTCTGTTTGATAGCCGATGACACGACCAACACCCCGGAGTCGCCCAGGTTGGAGCCGTCATGCCCGATGTGCACCTTTATTCCCAGGTCGGTCAGCCGTTTTACATTGGCCGTCTCGGCGATGTCGCTGCCTTGGACCGAGTAGCCCAGATTGTGCAAAACCTCTGCAATGCCGCTCATGCCGATGCCGCCGATGCCGCAGAAATGAAGGGTGCCGACAGTAAGAGGCAGTGTTCTCATGGTGTAATCCCCTGCGGCGAGGTGGCCAGTGCTTCGGTGGCATCGGCAAGTCGTTCCGCCGCGTCGGGCCAGCCCGCGTCGCGGGCGCGTGCAGCGGCTGTGGGCAGCAATTCTAAATCCGTCAACAAAATTTTGAGCTTCGCGGCTAAGGTTGCTTCGGTGAACACATCTTCCGGCATCATCCAGCCGCCGCCTGTTGCGTCGATGGCCCGGGCATTGGCCGTCTGGTGATCGTCCATGGCGTGCTTGTAGGGAACCAGGATTATGGGCCGGCCAGCGACCGTGACTTCGGCGATGGTAGACGCTCCGGCGCGCGCGATGACGAGATGCGCCGCCGCCAGCCGCCGCGGCATGTCGTCGAAAAACGGCGCAAGGTCGGCTTTTATGCCGGCGCTCGAATAGACCCGCCGCACTCTATCCAAATCTTCCCCGCGGCATTGCTGCACGATCTGTAATTTTTCGCGGGCAGCTTCTGGCAGGGTAGCGATGGCGGCCGGGACCACATCGCTCAGGATACGGGCGCCCTGACTGCCGCCGAAGATCAGCAAGCTCAGTGTCTGGTTCCCGGTCTTCCGGGCGGGGTAGGGAGCGTTGGCGATTTCCCTGATCGCGGCCCGCACCGGATTGCCGGTCAGCAGGGCTTTGCCGCGCTCATTCCGGCTGACAACGATGTCAGGATCGAACGACGTCGCGATGCGGTCGACCCGCGAGGCCAGCAGACGGTTGGCCCGGCCGAGGACAGCATTCTGTTCATGGAGCAGGGTCGGAATTCGGGCGCCGGTCGCGGCCCACATGGTGGGGACCGATGGATAACCGCCAAATCCAACCGCGACCGATGGTGCAATGCGCCGGAGGATTCCGCGCGCCTGGAAGAATCCGAGCCCGAGCTGGGTGAGGCCCTTGAGCTTGCTCCATGCGCCGCCGCCGATCCGCGCCGCTTTGATTCGATATGATTCCAGCCCGCCAATTTGATCACCGAAGGCGGTGCCGCGGGTATCGGTCAGCAGAGCGATGCGCCATCCCCGGGCGGAAAGAACCTCGGCAAGCGCCTGGGCCGGGAAGACGTGCCCCCCGGTTCCCCCAGCCGCCAATACGATTGGACCCCGCGCCGTCATTGCACCGGCTCCTGTCCAACGCGCCGCCGCGTGAGCGCCAGCAGCATGCCGATGCATAGTGCGACAGCGGCCAGAGATGACCCGCCATAGCTGATGAAGGGCAGCGTCATGCCCTTGGTCGGCATGAGCCGAAGGGTCGATCCCATATTGACCAGTGCCTGCAGGCCAAACTGGACCAGTAGTCCCGTGGCGGCCAGCAGGACGAAAAGATTGGATTCCTTGATAACCTGGCCAAATCCGCGCAGCACGACGAAAGCGAAAAGCCCGACCAGGATTAGACAGGCCACAAGACCAAATTCCTCGCCGGCGACGGCAAACACGAAATCTGTATGCGCATCGGGCAGGACTGATTTAACGGAGCCTTCGCCCGGTCCGCGTCCAAACGCCCCACCTTTGGTGAACGCTTCCATTGAGCGGGCGATCTGGAAGTTGTCGCCTGATGCGGGGTCGATGAACTGGTCGATACGTCTGGCGACATGGGGGAACAGGAAATAGGCCGCCACCGCGGCGCCGGCTCCGGTTACAACGAACACGCCGACGCCAAATAGCGGCAGACCGGCAAGAAAAAACTGGGTGAACCAGGCGGCCGATACGACGACTGTCATTCCGACGTCGGGCTGCATCAGCAATAGCGCGGTGAGGAGGCCATAAAGAAGGACCGATGCGCTGCGGCCCGAGTGCCGTCCATTTTCGCTTCGCATGGCGAAAAGCCAGGCGGCGATCACGGCGAAACAGGGTTTGACGAATTCGGAGGGCTGCACGGTTAAACCGGTAAGGGAAATCCAGCGTCGCGCTCCCTTGATTTCAGATCCAAAAGCCAGCGTTGCGATGATCGCGACAATGCCCACGCAAAGAACCACGGCGGCCAGGCGCCGGACGCCGCGCGGAGACAGCAAGGACACGCCGATCAAAAGCGCGATGGCGAACGGCAGGAAGAATAATTGCCGGCGGACGAAATGGTAGGAATCATACCCCAGCCGATCGGCGACGGGCGGGCTCGCGGCCAGGCTGAGCATCGCCCCAAAAACAATCAGCAGGGCGATTGCGGCTACTGTCCAGCGATCGATGGTCCACCACCAGCGCGCCACAACGGACGTATCCGTGCGGTCGAAGGAAATCATGCTGTTGCCTCCGCCGCGAGTTTTTGGACTAACGCTCGAAACGCGTCGCCGCGGGCCTCGAAATTCTTCCATTGATCGAAGGAAGCGCAGGCAGGCGATAACAGAACCACCGCGTCCTCGCCGCCGGTGTGTTGCGCCATGCCATGAGAGGCGCTCAACGCCGATGTCAGGTCGCCGCATCGAGTGTAGGGAACGATGCCGTCAAGAGCTGTCGCGAAAGAATCTTCGGCGTCTCCGATCAGAAAGGCGTGGCGAATATGAGCCGCAAAAGGAATGATGGCGTTCAAATTCTTGTCTTTGGCTTGTCCGCCGGCGATCCAATAAATTGCCTTGTAGCTGGCTATAGCCCGTGCCGCGGCATCCACATTCGTGGCCTTGCTGTCATTGATGTAGCGAACCGCCCCGATAGTCGCGACCAGTTCCGCCCGATGAGGCAGGCCCGGATAAGTTGCCAGGGCATCGGCTATACAGTCGCGCGGCACGCCAAGGCAACGAGCGGCGGCATAGGCGGCGGCGGCGTTTTGCCAGTTGTGGCTGCCGGGCAGGGTAGCGATTGAGGAAAGGTCGCAAACCAGCTCTGCGTCGCTATCGATGGCGTCGAAGAGCATGCCGTTCGTGACATAAGCGCCGGAATCCAGTGCCTGCTTACCCGAGACGGAGATGACCGTCCAATGACCAATACCGGCTAGATCATCCCGCACCGCGCTGCTCAACCGGTCGTCCACGCCGATGATGGCGGTCCGGGTGGTTCGGTCGTCCGGCCGCTCCCGGAATATGCGCCGCTTTGCCGCGATGTAGCCATCCATATCACCATGACGGTCGAGATGGTCAGGCGACAGATTAAGCAGGACGGCAATGTCAAACGTTGCGTGATCGGTAAGGTCGAGCTGATAGGACGATAGCTCTAAAACCATCAGCCCGCCGGGTTCCGGCGGCTTAAAAGCGAGCGCCGGCGGACCAAGATTGCCGCCGATTTGGGGCGCGAGCCCAGCTTGCGCAAGTATGTGGCCGAGCAGCGACGTCGTGGTCGATTTGCCGTTGGTGCCGGTGATGCCAATGAAACGCGCTTGCGGGCAGGCTTCGATCAGCAGTTCGATATCGCCGATGATCGGACGGCCGGCGGCCCGCGCCTGCTCGACAATCGCGTGCGGCTTATGGGTCAGGGGAATGCCAGGGGCCAGAACCAAAGCATCTATCCGCCGGAATTCCATGTCCGACGGGTTGGTTAGGCGAATGCCCAGATCCGATGCATTTTTCCGCTGATCACTGTTGTCGTCCCATGCCTCGACGTTGGCGCCGCTCGCGGCAAGCGCGCGCGCCGCGGCGAGACCCGAGGCGCCGAGGCCAAAAACGGCGAGATGTTGATCCTTGCGGCTATGGATATCGATCACTGTGTCGTCACCGCAGTTTCAAAGTCGAGAGGCCGACAAGAGCGAGGATCATGGCGATGATCCAGAACCGGATTACGATGGTCGGTTCCTTCCAGCCCTTTTTTTCGAAATGATGGTGCAGCGGCGCCATGCGGAAGACGCGCCGGCCCGTTAGCTTGAACGACGCCACCTGTACGATCACCGAAATGGTCTCCAGCACGAAAAGACCGCCGATAATCGCGAGCACCAGTTCATGCTTGGTGATGACGCTGACCGCACCGAGTGCGCCACCGACCGACAAAGACCCGGTATCGCCCATGAAAACCATGGCGGGCGGCGCGTTAAACCACAGAAACCCGAGGCTTGCGCCGACCAACGCGCCGCAGAAGACGCTCAATTCGCCAGCACCCGGAATGCCATGTATCTGCAAATAACCGGCAAAGACCGAGTTACCCACCAGATAGGCGATCAATGCGAAACAGGCCGCGACAATCATGGCCGGTACGATCGCCAATCCGTCAAGACCATCCGTCAGATTGACCGCGTTGGAGGCGCCGACGATAACCAGAGCGGCGAAAGGCACAAAGAACCAGCCAAGTTCGATCAGGACATTTTTCAGGAACGGAATGGCCAGGCTTGAGGCCATTGTGGAGTTCTGGGAAATTTCCAGAACCCACCAGGCAATCAGGCCGCCGATGAAGATCTCAGCAATGATTTTGATGCGGCCAGACAGGCCCTTGGACGATTTTCGATAGAGCTTGAGATAGTCGTCGACAAAGCCGATCGCGCCGAAACCCAGCGTCACCAGCAACACCGCCCATACATAACGGTTTGATAAATCGGCCCAAAGTAAAGTCGCCACGGACAAGGCGATCAGGATCAGGAACCCGCCCATGGTCGGGGTCCCTTTCTTGGTCAATGGGTGGCCCTCCGGTCCGTCATCGCGGATGGGCTGGCCTTCGGCCTGTTGGCTCCGGAGCAGCCGGATCATCGGCGAGCCAAGCATAAAGCTGATGACCAAAGCGGTCAGGACGGCACCGCCCGTACGGAAGGTCAGATAGCGGAACAGGTTGAAGGCACTGACATCGTCGGCGAGGGGGAACAACAGGTGATAAAGCATGAACCGTTGTCTCTTACTTACGCGCTGTCGTGCTGGTTGTGGCAAGACCAAGCAGGGCCTCCACGACTGTTTTCATGCCGGTTGCCAGCGATCCTTTAACGACGACCACATCGCCCGGCCTGACAATCTCTAAAACCTGTTTTGCCAAAGAGCTGGAATTCTCGGTATAACCGCCAAAATTTCTTGCTGGCAGGCGCTCGACCATTGCCTGCATGTCTGGCCCGCAGGCGAAGGTCAGATCGATATTGTTCGCTAGCAACTGGTCCGCGACCGTTCGATGGAAATCGCCGGATCGCTGGCCGAGTTCGCGCATGTCGCCAAGGATAGCTATACGCCGGCCTCCCGGTCCCGGGGCAGCGGCGCCCAAGGTTTCGATCGCTGCTTTCATCGATGCCGGATTGGCGTTGTAGCTTTCATCAATCAGGGTCAGGCTTCCGTTCGCCAGGGCAATGGTGTGCCTTTGTCCGCGGCCGGCGCCGGGGGGCGTGTCCTGCAGGCCCCGCGCCGCAGCCGCGACATCGGCGCCGACCGCCGCGATCGCCGCGAGTGCCGCCAGGCTGTTCATCGCTATATGTTTGCCCGGTGCGCCGGTGCGAAAGTCGACGGACTGACCCAGGATATTGGCGCTAACCGATGCGCCCGCCGCGTCGCCGGTATAGGAGACCAGGCGCGCGTCGGCTTTTTTATGTTCACCGAATGCCAAAATCTGATCGATGCCACTGGCCCGTGCCGCCGCCGCCAGCCGCTCATATAGGGGGTTGTCGCGGTTGAGAACGGCGGTTCCTCCTTCCATGCCAACGAAGATTTCCGCCTTGGCATCGGCGATAGCCTCGATGGAGTTGAAAAATTCTATATGAGCCGCTTCCACGGTTGTTATAACGGCGACATGTGGCCGGATCATGCGCGACAGGGGCGCGATCTCACCCGCATGGTTCATGCCGACTTCGAAGATTCCAAATTCTCCGTCCGCCGGCATGCGCGCCAATGACAGCGGCACACCCCATTGGTTGTTGAAACTCTTGACACTGGCGCTGGTAGAACCCTGTTTCGCCAAGGCGGTGTGCAACAAATCTTTTGTGCCGGTTTTCCCGACGCTGCCGGTTACGGCGATGATGCGGGCATTGGTTCTGCTACGGGCCGACACGGCAAGGGCGCGCAGCGCATCCATGGTATTGGCAACGATCAGCAGCGGCGCTGTTCTGGGAAGATCTTTGGGGCGGTGGCTGATGATCGCCGCGGCGGCACCGGCTTCCATGGCACCGGATACGAAGTCATGCCCGTCGAAATTTGGACCGCTGACGGCGACAAACAGATCGTCTTTTTCGACGGCGCGGCTATCGATGGAAACGCCATACGCGATCCACTCGGCGGTCGTCTGTCCCCCGGTGACATCGGATGCGTTGGTAGATGTCCACAACGGGCAACTCATCAGTCCGCCTTTCCATCTATAGCTTCGATCACGGCACGGGCGATCTGCGCGTCATCGAACGGCAGCACCTGATCGCCGACGATCTGGCCGGTTTCATGACCTTTCCCGGCGATGACCAGAATGTCGTCCGGCGCCAGCAAAGAAATGGCGTGGTGGATTGCCTCGGCGCGATCGCCGATTTCGGTTGCTTCGGGGCAGCGCGCTAAAATTTCCTGGCGGATGGTCGCGGCGATTTCGGACCGCGGATTGTCATCCGAGACAATGACGATATCGGCGAGATCGCGCGCGATGGCGCCCATTTGCGGCCGTTTTCCTTTGTCGCGGTCGCCGCCGCAGCCGAATAGAACAGCAAGCTTTCCCGCCGCGTGTGCCCGTAATGCTCCCAGGACTGAAGCCAGCGCATCAGGTGTGTGGGCATAATCCACGTAGATCGCCGCGCCGTTGGCCCGGCGCGCCACCAACTCAAGCCGGGCGGGCGGGCTGTCGAGCGTCGGCAGGATGGCAAGTGCCGCTTCCGCGTCGTCGCCGCAGGCTATCGCCAGGCCGAGCGCGCATAAGGCGTTGCGGGCCTGAAACGCGCCCGGGATCTGCAGCGTGATTTCGTGGCGGTGGCCATACAAAGTGATTCCGAGACGCTGCCCCCTTGGCAGTGGTTCGATTCGGTCAATGCGAATTTCCGTAGCCGCCCTGCCATAGGAAATCAGCTGCAATCCCCGGGCCCGCGCGGCCGAGAAAAAGAACGCGTAATCGTCAGAATCCGCGTTCAGGACCGCGGTGGCGTCCGTCGGCAGCACGGAATCGAACAGGCGCAGCTTCGCCGCCCGGTAGGCATCCATGGTTTTGTGATAGTCAAGATGGTCGCGTGACAGGTTGGTGAATGCTCCGGCGGCAAACCGGACACCATCGAGTCGTGCCTGCTCGAGCCCATGGCTCGACGCTTCGATAACGATATGATCGATCCCGTTATCAGCCAATAGTTTCAGATCGCGATGGAGCGTAACAGGATCGGCGGTGGTCAGCCCGCCGCTATCAACGCCGGAAACACCGGACGCGGTGACGCCGAGCGTTCCCATGGCGGCCGGTTGATGACCTAACGCTTCCCAGATACGGCGCGTAAACCAGGCGACAGACGTTTTGCCATTGGTGCCAGTGACCGCTGCGGCAATTCGCGGCTGCCCGCCATAGAAACGCGCCGCCAGTATGGCGAGCTGGCGACGGGGTTCAGCGGACGTAAGAAGGGGCACCGGCGTATCGTCCGATGACTGTCTTGGAGGCAGTAACGTCCCGGGCGGCGCAAGTACCGCGACGGCGCCCCGAGCCAGGGCGTCAGCAATGAAATCGCGGCCGTCGACCCGATTTCCCGGCAACGCCGCAAACAGAAAGCCCGGTTGGACAGCCCGCGAATTCGCGGTCATGCCCGCGATATCCGGATCGCGTGTTGATAGATCGACCTGCATGTCGGCTCCTGTCAGTTCAGAAAGATGCAAGGCGACGCTTCCCAGTTTTCTCCGTGACGACATCGATCGCCATCGTGCGCCGGATAGCCGGCGCTTCTTCGTTTATTGGCCGCATGCCCAGCATGGGACCGATCATTGAAATGACACGGCCGACGACGGGGGCAGCCACCCAGCCGCCAGTCGCAAAGCCCTGTGTTTCCGCGGTGCCGGTTGGTTCATCAAGCATCGCGAACACAACGTAGCGCGGTGCGTTCATCGGAAAGGCGCCGACAAAAGACGACATCAACGCCTTGGTCTTGTAGCGGCGGCCGACAACCTTTTCCGCGGTACCTGTTTTGCCGCCCACCAGATATCCCTCGGCGTTTGCCAGGCGGCCCGTTCCATGGGCGACGACCAGCCGCAGCAGACGGCGGATTTTTTCCGAGGTCTTCGGTTTGATCACGCGCTTGCCGATTAAAGGACGACCTTTCGGACGTTTGATAATTGTTGGGCTGTAGAGGACCCCGCCATTGACCATTGCCGCGACGCTGGCGACGAGCTGTATCGGGCTGACTGCAATACCGTGACCGAAAGAGATGGTCATGGCACTGATTTCGCTCCATCGTGCGGGCACCAATGGGGCGCCGATTTCAGCCAGTTCCACCGGCGACGGCGCGAGGAGGCCCAGTTTTTCCATGAATTTGCGCTGACCCGCCGGACCCACATGAAGCGCCATTTTCGCCGACCCGACATTGGACGAATACATGAATATCTCGGGAACCGATAACCAACGCTTCTTGGCGTGAAAATCACGGATGACAAACCGTGAAATATGGATCGGATCTGTCGCATCGTAGCCGCCCTGCATGGTGACCTTGCCAAGATCGAGCGCCATCGCGGTGGTGAAAATCTTGAAAGTCGATCCCATTTCGTAAACACCCTGCGTCGTGCGGTTAAAGCGGGCCTCCGCGTCAACCGGGTCGAGCTGATTGGGATCAAAATCGGGCAACGAGACCATGCCCAGCACTTCGCCGTTATTTACATCCATGACGATGCCAGCGGCGCCAACCGCGCTGAAGTCAGCCATCGATCGTGACAGTTCCCGCCGCAAGGTGTGCTGGATTCGGGTGTCGATGGAAAGCTGGAGAGGGGTCTGGCGGTTCTTCAGATCGCTTTCGAATTTGCGCTCGATGCCCATCTGCCCGATAGAATCAATGTTGGTGTGACCGAGCAGATGGCTCGCCATCTTTCCCGCCGGGTAAACGCGGCGTTCTTCATTCTGAAATTCAAGCCCCGGAATACCAAGGCGGTTTACGTCATATTGCTGGCGTGGTGTCAGATGCCGTTTTATCCAGACAAATTTGTGATCGTCGCCAAGTCGCGATCGTATTTTACCTTCATGCAGATCGGGAAGGACATTGACCAGCTTGGCAGCCGCTTCACCGGGATTCCGGATGATGCGAGGATTGGCGAATAGCGACGCTGTCTTCAGGCTGGTTGCCAGAAGGACGCCGTTTCGATCGACGATATCGGCACGGCTCGTCAGGTGAACGGCAGTCCCCGATCCCTCCGCGAGGTGAGAGGCGCTTCTTTCTCCCAGCAGGGTGACGTCAACCAGCCTAATGGCAACGACGGCGAAAGCAGCGGCAAAGAGGGCGCTAGTGATAAGCAGCCGGTTGCGGCCCATTTCGACGTCGGCGGTGACCGTCAGGTCACGGATGCTATTGCGGGAAAAAAAAGGATGGCGGCCGGTCATTGCACACGTCGATACGTGGCAAGCAAGGGGGGACCTTGACCGGCCGCCGGGGAGATCTCGGAAAATGCTGGCGTGCCGTCATCTGTATTGAGGCCGGACACAGCGTTACTCACAGGCTCTGGGCGCATAGGGATATCGGCAATGCTAATAGATTGCTGGGCGATCATCGGTTCGAGTGACAGGAGGCGACGGCCTAGATCCTCGAGCCGTGTCGGTTGATTTAGGTGGCTCCATTCCGCCTTGAGCACGTGGACCATTTCAAGATTATTCAATGTCCGCTGTTTGATCTGGATCAGCCGCTCTTCCATCGCCCGCACTTCATATTTCAGCATGAACAGGCCAGTACCGGCGGTGATGGCGAGGGTCATCCATACCAGGGCGCTACGATTGATCACGCTGTCCCTCCCATCGGGTGGAAGCCGGCAAAAGTACTGTCCTGCGACCAGGCGGGCGCATTTGTGCGAATGGCGGTGCGGAGCCGGGCGGAGCGAGACCGGGGATTGTTTGCTATCTCTTCCCTTGAAGGGCGGCTGGCGCGACGCGCGACAAGGGAAAAGGTCGGTACCGCAATATTGGAGTTGGTCTGTGGTATGTGGCGCGATGCGTGCGGTGTTCCACCGGAACGTTCGCGTAAAAAGGTTTTGACCAACCGGTCCTCGAGCGAATGAAAACTGACAACGGCGAGACGGCCGCCGTCGCGGAGTAAAATTTCCGCCGCCTGCAAACCGCGGGCTAGTTCGCCAAGCTCGTCATTGACGTAGATCCGGAGCGCCTGGAAGGTCCGTGTCGCCGGATCGATCGTCTTGGCCTTCGGCGCCGATGCGGCAGGCGGATAGCACTGCCGGACAATTTGGGCGAGTTGCGCGGTTCGGGTGATGGGCGCTTCAGCCCTGGCCTTGACGATGGCCCGCGCGATGCGCCGCGAACGGCGTTCCTCGCCGAACTGGTAGATGATATTGGACAGCGGGACTTCTGCTTCGGTGTTAACGATGTCTGCGGCACTTGGGCCTTCCCGTGACATGCGCATATCGAGCGGCCCGTCTTCGCGAAAAGAAAAGCCGCGCTCCGCCTGGTCGATTTGAAAGGAGGATACGCCCAGATCGAGCGCCACGCCGTCTACCGAATCCACCTTCTCGCCGGCGAGCAGCGTTGCCATGTCGCCGAAGCACCCGGTGAGAATGGTGAGACGGCCATCGAACGCCGCCGCCATACTTTCGCCGCGGGCGCAGGCATCGGGATCGCGGTCAATACCCCATACACGGCATTGGGCGGCGTCAAGCAGGGCACGGCTATAGCCGCCGCCGCCGAAGGTGCCGTCGACATAAATGGCGTCATCGCGCGGATTAAGGGCCGCGATGACTTCATCGAGCATGACGGGGCTATGGCGTCCGCTGTTCATGCACCGTCCCCGCGATTGGCCAGACGGGCCCGTAGCGCCGCGACAGCGTCGCGCTGGTGATCTTCAAATAGTTCTGGCGACCAGATCTGAAACCGGGAGCCGCGCCCGACGAACGTTGCGCGGTCAGTGATCCGGGCGGCTTCGGTCAGGGAGGCGGGCAACACAATGCGGCCTTCTCCATCGAATGGCAGCTCGTGGGCCATCGCCATGATGGTATTGACCAGACTGTTGCTGCCACCAAGCAGCGCCTGCTCGAAGTCTCCGTCGCTCATGGTTTTATCAAGCTGGCGGCGGTTCAGCTCTTCCAGCATAGAGCGTCCGAATCCTTCGAGCGCCGTATCAGTCATGGAGGGATAGGCGATGATGCCCTGATAGGAATCGGCGGCAAGTGAGGCGCGGAAAGGCGCTGGCACGGAAACCCGTCCCTTGCGGTCGACCTTGTTCACAAAAGTGGACAGGAACGACGTCACCCGAAGACCCCCTAAAAAGCGTTTCAACGCGCCCTTTCCCCAAAAGGCGCTCGGACCAAAGCCAACTAGGCATATGGGTATTTATGGGTTTATATGGGAATATATGGTCTGTCAATGGGAACACCTGCCATATCGCGGGGAATTTCGGCCGATTGCGGGCTGCAAAACGGCGTAAAAAGTCGGAATTTTGACCCCGGATCAATTTGGTATAGGTGGACTTTGGCGATTTATTGTCCGACTTTGGGCAATTTTGGGAAGAACGCGGGCTAATTCGAGTGATTTTGGCAGGATGGCACCAGTGTCAGGGCTGTTTTCTGAGGTTAGGGGAAATTGTCAGACGGTCTGTAAGCCGGGTTCTGTCCCCCCCGGCGCCTCAGGATTACCTGGGGCCCCGAAGGGAGATGGCCATTCATCTGGGACGCCCGTTGCCGAACGCCTCACGCGACCTACCCGGGCAGCAGCGCGAAAACACGCCTGCGGGCCAAAGCCCGGCATGCCACCCCTATTCGGTCTTGCTCCCGGTGGGGTTTGCCCTGCCGCCACCGTTACCGGCGGCGCGGTGCGCTCTTACCGCACCCTTTCACCCTTACCCGTCTGCGCACCCGGCATGGCCAGGGGCATCGAAGGGCGGTTTGCTTTCTGTGGCACTTTCCCTGGGGTCGCCCCCGCCGGGCGTTACCCGGCACCGTGTTTCCGTGGAGCCCGGACTTTCCTCCCGTCGCAGGTTTCCCATATGCGAAAGGCAGCCATCCGACCGTCTGACTCCATGAATGTGGCGATCACGGGTGCTACGGTCAAGCGAAAGCGGTCCAGGCCGTTCCCGACTTTTGTCAAAACTCTCCCTTACGCTTTTCACGGACAAGGTCGGGTGTTACCGTACCGGGGCTGAAATAGACATTTCGGGGGAACGCCCGTAAATAGTCTGTCGGGTTGAAGATCTTTGAACCCAGCGCCGCGTAGTCAGTTCCCCTGTTTAAAATAACTTCGTAAAATCAGGGAGACTCACATGGCTCGATCGATCCTGACTGGCCTCACCATTCTGACCATTTTGGCCGGCACAACACTGACAACCCGTGCTGTCGTCGGACAATCCATCGACGATCTTTACAAGGACCGCACGGTAACCCTTCTGGTTCACGCCAGTGCGGGTGGTACCTATGGTCAGACGGCGCAATTGCTGAGCCGCCATCTCGGTAAAAAGATCCCCGGCAATCCCAACGTAATCGTACAGCATATGCCCGGCGGCGGCGGCATGAAGGCGTCCAACTATGCTTATAACGTCATGCCCAAAAATGGGCACAACATATTTATGCCGCCGGAGATGTCGGTGGTTTCGCAGCTTTTACGGCCTAAGAAGGTAAAATTTGTCATCAACAAATTCACCTGGCTTGGCACTGTTTTTGGCGCTAACCAGGTCATGATGGTGCGCCGCGATACCGGTATTCGCTCGCTGGGAGATTTGAAAAAGCGGGAAATCATCGTCGCCTCCACCGGTACCAGCTCGCCGACCTATCTTGTCCCAGCCATGATGAACGGCATTTTGGGCACGAAATTCAAGATCGTAACGGGCTACCAAGGATCGGCCGGTACTTCGCTGTCCATTGAACGGGGTGAAACTTTCGGCATGACGAACACCTGGGTTTCCTGGAAGGTCAATCGCGGCGACTGGTTCGATGGCACCCAGAATTCCTATGCGTTTATGCTGGCTCAAATCGGTTTCACCAAAGAGAAGGAACTTCCGAACCTGCCCTTGCTAACCGAATTAGCGACGAACGATGACGACCGGGCCGCCGCCGCCATGTTGTCGACAGCGGCCGTAATTGGCCGTGGCCTGGCGTTACCGCCGGGTGTTCCCCAATCCCTGATCAATCCGTTGCGGACCGCTTTCTGGAACACCGTATCCGACCCGGCCTTCAAGGTGGATGCGGAACGGTGGAACTTGCCGGTGATACCCATAAAGGGTGCTGACCTTCAGAAGATAATCAACTCGACCATCGCGAAACTGTCACCATCGGCGATTGCGACAGCTAAAAAATACGTCTTCGGCAAGTAAGTCCCCAATTGTGGCGGTCAGATATCCGGGGGCCGCGCATCGGACAGCGCCACATGATATCACCCGGTGAGGGCCCGGATCAGGCCAGCGGTCTCGGCGTCGAGCTGGCCGTCTATGTTCGTCTGACGGTAATGGCGTTGAAATGCTGTCAGAATTATGCCGAGCGGTGCGCCGGGGTCGTAGCCGATCATAGTTAGGCTGGCGCGGGCTTCGTCGTCGTCCATCGTGTGCGCGCTGGCCGTTTTCTCTGGCAGCCGACCGATGCCGGCGGCTGCTAAGCCGCGCCAATCGAACAGTTCGCCGGGATCTTTCTTGCGCGATGGCGCCACATCTGAATGGCCGAGGATGCGCTCGGCTAGGATGGCATGGCGCGACAGGATATCGGCGCATAAGTCGGACAATGCCGACAGCTGCGCTTTGGGGAAGGCGCGATAGCCGAATTCGTGGCCCGGATTCTGCAACTCGATCCCCAGCGAGCAGCTGTTGATATCGGTCTCGTTGGCCCAGTGGCTTACCCCGGCATGCCAGGCACGTTTGGTCTCGTCCACCAGGCGATAGAGCGTGCCGTCCTCGTCGATCAGATAATGGGCGCTAACCTTGGCCATTGGATCGCCCAACCGGGCAAGCGATTCCGCTGCGGTCCTCATACCGGTATAATGGAGGATCAGCATGTCGAGAGTTTTTCCCGCAGGCCGGTCGTCGAAATTGGGTGATGGGTGGTCGATAATATTCATGGCGCACGGCTCCCGGCAATTTCGGCGGCAATAATATCGGGTCCGCGCAGCACGATAATAGCCACGCCCGATATGGTGATCGCGCCACCGAGCGCCAACTGCCAGGTAAGCGCCTCGCCCAGTATCAGAATACCAAATACCACCGCCATGACAGGTACCAGGATAGTAAAGGGCATGACCTGATTGGTCTGGTACCGCTGAACCAGACGATACCAAAGGCCCTGGCCGATCACACCGGCGAACAACGCCATATATAGGAATGCGCCATACACGGACAGGGAGGCCTCCGACAGGGCCTGAGCCTGGCCGGTCTCGAACATCCAGGACACCAGAAAGGCCTGAGGCGCACCGAACAGGGTGATCCAGGCATTGACCGACATATAATCGACCTGCCCCAAGCGCTTGATCTGTATTGTGGCGACGGCAAAGAAAAACGCCGAGACGATCATGATCAGGAACATGCCGGGTTGCGCGCCAATCTGCGGCATGCCGGAAATGATCGCGATACCGGTAAAGGCGATGATCAGTCCTGACCAGCGGCGCCAGCCAAACGATTCCCGGAATAGAAGCCAGGCGAGGAGGGCCGCGAACGGCACCGAGGTCTGCATCGCCAGCGCGCCGGCGCCGGCTTCGATATACTGCACGCCAACCAGCGCGAGCCCGAAATGCAGCGTGCATAGCGTCGTCGAAATCAGCATTAGCGGGACGACCATGCCGCGGGGGGATTTCGCGAACCAGACAAGGGCGACGGAGGCGGTCGCCAACCGCAAACCCAGCAGCAGATAGGGCGGCAGTGCCTGGGCGCCGAACCGCATCGCGACGAAGTTGCCGCCCCAGAGGGTGATCACTACAAGCGCAAGGACAATATCTCCCGGTTTCAAAACGCTACCGGTGCCATATGTTAGTGTCGATCCACTAGTTGATGCCACGCTGTTTGCAGATTGTGTCATAGGCGACGTTGATGGTGGCGACTTTTTCTGTCGCGAGCTCCACAAAATCTTCCGGCATGCCCTGCGCGATCAGCGTATCAGGATGATGTTCGCGCATCAGACCGCGCCAGGCGCTGCGGACTTCGGCATCGGTCGCGGTCCGGGTGATGCCGAGTACGACATAGGGGTCATCCATATCGGCGCCGAGATGGGCGACTTTCATGCGTTCGAATGTGGTTTCATCAAATCCGAAAATCGCCGATACGTTTCTAAGGAAATCGATTTCGGCGGGGTGAGCCACACCATCGGCTTTAGCGATATGAAACAGGCCCCCCAGTAGTTCTTCCATTACCGCCGGGTTGTTCTGGAAAATGCGGTAAACCTGTTTGGCGTAGGTTTCATAGCCGCTCGAATCCTTGCGTGCCTGATCGAACAATCGGCCAACGTTTTTTACTTCATCAGGAGGGACGTGAAAGATTTGCCTGAACGCGGCTATTTCGTCACGGGTCACCGTGCCATCGGCTTTCGCCATCTTCGCGGACAGTGCCACGATGGCGATCGCGAAGGTAGTTTGCTTGGCGAGGCTGGGCTCGTCGCCATCCGGACCGCGATCGCCCTGAATTTTATCGTAGGCATGACCGGCAATGCCACCGACCAGCGCACCCAATGGTCCGCCAACCATGAGCCCGGCCGCCGCCCCTAAAATCTTGCCCCAAATTGCCATGCGGAGAGTTATGGCCAGAAGTGGTGTTTTGACACCTGGATCAAGCGGCGGCCAGATCGATCTCAGTTA